>DATDFM010000175.1:0-9206 GCA_036522635.1 Candidatus Udaeobacter sp.
CTGCGTCGCTTTCACTCTCCAGAAATAAACGCCATTGGCCAGGCCGCTCACCTTGTCGGCAGTGCGCGTGGGAATTGACGGATCGGACTCCATATTCGTGAACCCGGAAGCAATCACTGTGGTGAATGTCGAGGTTGTTCCAACTTGCCACGTGTAACTCCCAATCGGCCCTCCGGGCGCGGACACTGGATTCCAATCTAACATGATCGGTTGAACCAGAGATGCGCCGTTTGTGGGACTTACCAGAACGGGCGGTGGCGGCCCAGCGGGCGTAGACGTGGGGGAAGGACTAGATGATCCGCCGCTCGCAAACGATGGGTCAATCCAAAATAACAGCAATGCGACGGTGAATAGTGAAGAAGCTTTTGTTCCAAACATATTAGGAGGATGGAACCGCCAGTTAGAAGGGAAGTCTAACCAGGAAAGGTTAAGGAATTGTTACTTACGCTTCCCCGCGAGCATACGTCCTGCTACTATCTGGTCAGCAAACGTTCGGGAGACCGCCGCTACTGCAACCACAAAGGATTTTTGCTGTTAGAGATCTTATTTCCGCCGACTTTTTCCGGAGAGTTCCGCGTATCGCGGACATGTGACCAGATGATCATTGATCATGCCTGTGGCTTGCATGAAGGCGTAGCAGATCGTTGAGCCGACGAACTTGAAGCCGCGTCGCGACAGATCGCGGCTCATCCCGTCGGATTCGCCGGTGCGCGCTGGCACGTCAGCCATGGTGCGCCGACGATTATGAATTGGTTCGCCGCCAACGAACCTCCAGATATAAGCGTCGAAAGTTCCGAATTCTTTTCGCACCTCCAGAAATCTTTTCGCATTCTCAATAGTGGCCGCAATTTTTAGCCGGTTCCGCACGATGCCATCGTCGCGAAGCAACCGCTGCACCTCGCGCTTGCCATAGCGGGCGATCTTCTCCGGGCGAAATCCATCGAGCGCTTTTCGATAGTTCCCGCGTTTTTTCAAAATCGTGTTCCAGCTCAATCCCGCCTGCGCGCCTTCGAGAATCAAAAACTCAAAGAGGACCCGATCATCGTGTACAGGAACGCCCCATTCCTTATCGTGATAAGCAATAGCCGGTTCAGTCGTGGCCCAGGCACAACGCGGCATAACATCGAAACCTACCTCACACTGTGACCTGTAGCCACGGCCATGTGGGCCATATTTCGGTAGAGCGCGTCACTCCGTGCGTGCCGATTGTAAATAGTAGACGGCGGGCAGAGGACCGCCCGGCCTACCAAGTTGAAACGGCCACAGCCCGGTGACCAAAGCAATTCACGGAGCGGTCGGCCCGCAACTCGATCGGATCAGGCTTGTAGCTCACCCAATCTTTTCCCAGAAGCCACGGCGATTCGGAATATTTGGAAATACGAGTTGTCCCTGGTAGAAGGTGAACGGCTTGGAGTTCTCGTTTTCACCAAACGACAGCGTAAGCGTCTTGCCTTCTACGCTCCAGCGGCCGGTGACGGCTTCGCTTCGGTTTTCGGCAGTAACAACCCAATTCTCCGCGGTTCCATCACCATGAAGGACCAGGTGTTCGTCCTTCGGACTCCCGAAAACGATGGTGGTCTTTCGCCAGTGGCCAACCAGTCGCTGCGTATTATCCGATGAGGCACTGCCGGATTCCTGAAACGTGATGATGCCTGAAGCAGCGTCTGCGCTGGAAATCAACCCGAAAGCGAAGACGGCGCATTGGGCAAATGTAATGCCTAACAAAGTTCGTGTTTTCATAGGCCTTGTCGGCAGCGAGTCTGACAAGGTACGAATCAACAAGCAAGGATTTTGCTCAATTCACCCGCCCGTTCACATTTACACCGAATTTACCCCCGGTGTCCGCGGCGATGGGATAAGAAGCTGTTTCAACAGTTTTTCGCTCGCAGGAAGCCATTGAAACGGCTTCGGGCTTGCTTCGCTTTGGACCCGGCTGAAGCCGGCTTTAATGGGAGAGTTACTCGACCTGAGTGTGATTCACGCAATTCATGGCAGTGTTGCACGAGTTTGAAATCAAACGCACCTTCGCTCAAAAGGAGGACGATGAAAGAACCGAAAGTTATCGAGAAACGCTGCTTTGCTTCGCCGGCGACTACTCCACAGGCGCTGGCGTGGGACAGTCGGAACAAAACGTTATGGATGAGTTCACGCGATTTGCGGCGAGTCTATGCCATTGATCGAGAGAACGGCGCCGTGTCGAAACAACAGGAAGCGCCCGGTATTCCTTGGGCTGCCGTCGCGGTAAATGGCGAACTGCGGTTTACCATCGGCGAAGACCCGGATGACGATCGTTACATTTATCGCTACACGCCTGAGGGTGGATTCTCAAAAATGTTCGCGTGCCCTGAACTGACCGGATCATACCTTAGCTTTGACGGAAAAAATGTGTACATGAGCCAGTGGTACAAGAAACGCGTTCTCAAATTCGACGATCAAGGCAATGTTATTCGCGAGATTCACGTTGGAGCTGAGATCTGCGGCCACACCTTTGCCAATGGTTCGCTCTATGTTTTGCGAGGGCAGGAAAAACCAAACGAAGATTGGCGAATTGCGCGATTGAATCCGCAAGAGGAAACACCGGCTGTTCAAGATATCGCTGTCGTCCCGTTCGCGTCTCGCTCACTGACTTTCGACGGGGAGCTTTTCTGGTCCAATCATCGCGCGAAAGACATGATCATTTCTTTCGCTGTGCCGTAACTAAAGTCCCTCGTGACTCCGGCATTTGCGGTAATTGGTGTGAGCCGCACGCAAGTTCGCATCTGCGGAGCTATTTTGTTCCTGCTGTTGGTCGATTGCCATGCAGTGCTGGCTGACACAAATCCGGCGCGAATCACCGTCGATATTTACGCTCCACGCGCGGCGATTCGCGCACAGCTTCTGAAACAGACGGCACCTGGCTCCAGCATCGAACAGGTCATTAGTTTTATTTCGAAGCGATTGCAACGCAGTCGAAGCAGTGTGGCGCAAATAACGGTCGAACCGGCCAACATTCCGTCGCAATCCCGGGTGGCATACGCCATTCACGTTTACCTCGGACAACACTATAAACAGCTTGGCGCCGTCTTTTTGACCGCGCCGATGGTCGTGCACGAAAACGTGAGCGCGCTTTGGTTATTTGATCGTCACCGTCGGTTGATCGACATCGTCGTGGAGAAGCAGACTGCTATTTACTAAGACGCAGGCGGACCAGTCGCAGTTGCGGGTCGTGCTGTGCTTCCCGCTAGTGCGAGGATGACGTCGGTTTTGGAGATTGATCCGACGAGCTCTCGATCGTGCGAGACCACAGGCAGGCGCTCGCTGTCATGTTGGCTGAAACGCTCCATGGCGTGGGCGAGTGAAGCGCTTGCACGGACGACCGGAAAAGAATCGCGCAGAATGTCGCCCGCAATGACAAGCTTCGCGAGGTCGGGCGTGTTGAGATAGCTCTTTATATCGTGCAAAGAGATAGCGCCGAGAAATCTTCCATGGTCGGTCACATAGAGATAATTAAATCGCGAATTAATGAACTTTTCGCCGATCTCGGAAAAACGGGTCATCGGAGAGACAGTTAGCGGGTTTGGCTTCATTAAATCGCGAACATGTAGTTCAGCCAATTGCTTCGCATAGTCGCCTGCACCTTTGCGTCTCAACGCCTCTGCGTAAATCGAGCGTTTCTCGATCTTTACTGACGTGTAGTAGCCAACCACGCACGCGAGCATGAGAGGCAGAATGATCTGGTGGTCCAGCGTGAGTTCGAAAATCATGATAATTGCCATGATGGGCGCGTGAGTCGCGGCGGCCAAAAATGCACCCATCCCAACAATTGCAAACGCACTGGGATTTACCAACGAAGAGCCCGTGACGTGTTGCGTAAGAGTTCCGAAAAGAAATCCCAGGCTTGCGCCGACGAAAATCGTGGGCGTGAAAACTCCGCCGACGGCGCCGGAGCCGAACGTAGCCGCTGTAGCGAACACCTTGAAAATCAGGATGAGGGCCAGCGTTTGCCAAAGCCATTGGCCGCGCAAAATCTCGTCCACAACACTGTAACCGTTGCCGCACACTTGCGGATAGAACACTGCAAGGCAGCCAACAATCAGACCGCCGACGCACATCTTCACGTACACGGGCGCAGAGATCCGTTCGGCCAATTTTTCGCTCGCTCGCAGTAGTCGGATGAACCACGGTGCAACAAATCCGGAAACAAGACCAAGCAACAGATACGGTACTATCTCCCAGGCTCGGTTCAGCCGGAACAACGGGATTTCATATAGTGGCCCCGGGCCGACAAATCCGCGCACGGTGAGCGTGGCAATTACTGACGCAAACACAAGCGGACCGAAAATCTCCATTGCCATCGAACCCAGCACGATTTCGGCCACGAAGACCGCGCCAGAGATTGGGGCGTTATAGGCCGAAGCGATTCCAGCGGCCGCCCCACAGCCCACCAGCAATCGCAGTCGCGGAGTGGTCCAGTGTTGAAAACGCCCGGCCAAAGAGGCGACCATCGCAGACAGTTGAACCAGTGGGCCTTCGCGCCCTATCGATCCGCCCGAGGCAATAGTGAAAAGTGCGGAGAGAGATTTCACCAGACTCTGCCGCGCAGAGATTTTGCCGTCGCCGAGAACAACCGCTTCCATGTAATCGGTGCTGGTGATCCGACCATGGAATCGCGAACCAAAGTGGATGATTGCGCCGGCTATGAGGCCGCCGATTCCCGGAATAATGAGCCGTCCCCATAGCGGCAACTCAGTGAAACTTTCAACAAGTCCCGGTGCGTTGCTGCCGGTCAGGATCTTATGAACAAAAGTTGTCGCGATACGATAGGCGATCGAAGAAACAGCTCCGCAAAACCCGATGATACCGGCCCAGATCAATGTGACCTGAAGTTCGGTTGGTCGTGTTTTTTCCTGAACCCAAACCCAGAACCTGAGGCGGCGCAGCGTCTGTATGTTCAGGCCGGCGGTTTGTCTGCCAGTATCGGTGACGTCCACTATTATTCACTGCGTTTTCCGGAAGGGTCGTCAAGCGAAGATCGTTTGTAGTCCTCTTGTCATTCCGACCGGAACGAGGATCTCTGGATCGATTCTTCTGCGCGCGATCAAAGAAATTTTTACACAAACTTCCTACATTTACGTTTGAGTGTGTGTAGCGGCGGTCTCCGACCGTCGAGCAACACCATCGCATTCCGGCGCTCAGTGATCACCGCTATACTGCCAAAGATGTTTATTGGACATTACAGCGTTGCTTTTGCTGCCAGGTCAGATCGAAATAAGATTCCGCTCTGGGTTTTGTTCATCGCTGTTCAGTTTCTCGACTACATTTGGGCGACTTTGGTTTTGCTCGGGATTGAAAAGCTGCACGTGATTAAAGGCTTTACCGCAGGCAGCATGCTCGATTCGTATTTTCACCCGTACTCACACAGTTTGATCATGGCGATCCTTTGGAGTGTTGTTGCTGCCCTCATTTATAAGACGGTCTGCGGCCGGCATGGCCGCCACTACACCAGGTCCGCGCCATTTATCATCGGCACTGCGGTATTCTCGCACTGGCTTCTCGACCTTATCGCGCATCCACGAGATCTGGCAATCTACGACAACACGTGGAAAGTCGGATTTGGCTTATGGAATTATCGCGGCCCTGAGTTTGCGTTGGAAATCGGGTTACTTGCCGGCGGCATCGCGTTTTACATTGCGCGAAATACCATGCTCTCAATCCGTAAAGGAGCGGTGATCGCGTTTGGAATACTTCTTGTCATTATCCAGATCGGCGACACATATGTGCCGCGCGCGCCACTAACAGATAAGGCTACGGTGATCGGTGTTTGGATCTTCTACACGCTCTTTGTGATTATCGCGTTCGGCGTAGAAAAAATCGGCAGCCGGCCAAAAGCTAATGCGCCGTGATCATAATCGTTTTTGGAGTCTCTGGTGCCGGGAAAACGACAGTCGGCAAGCTGCTGGCGAGGGAGCTCGGCTGGCATTTTCTTGAAGCGGACGATTTTCATCCAGCGGCAAACATTGAAAAGATGCGTAAAGGCCGACCACTTACGGACGACGACCGGTGGCCATGGTTGGAACAGTTGCGCCAGCAGATAGAGCGATCACTTGCTTCCGGAGAAAATGCGGTCCTGGCCTGTTCGGCGTTAAAGCGCGCCTATCGCGATCGTCTGCGTGTTAACGATGATGTTAAGTTTGTGTTCCTTCGCGGCGACTATGCCCTCGTGGAAAAGCAACTGCGTAGCCGGCATGGGCATTTTATGAATCCAGACTTATTGCACAGTCAGTTCAATGACCTGGAAGAGCCGCAGCCGGGCGAACACGCGTTAACGGTCGAGTTGGGGCTAACGCCCGATGAAATCGTTGAAGATATCGAAGCGAAGCTGCATTTGGCGAACGGTGTTTAGTTCACCCTCGAAGTTCGGAAGTGTGCGGGCGGGCGGCTGGCGTGAATAACATGAGAACCGCGGTCGTTAGAGCACTGCACGTCAATACCACAAATGCTGCGACAAACGATCCAGTTTCAGCCCGAAGATATCCAAAGGCGTATGGCCCTGCGAAACCTGCGAGGCTGGCGAGCGCATTGATTGTTCCCACCGCAACCGCCGCCCTGGAGTCGCTGAGGATTTCCGTTGGAATCGCCCAGAACACCGGAAGAAATGCCATCGCCATACAGGTGATGCTCAAAGATAAAACCGTCATGACATTCGAACTCGGCAGGCTGATCAGACACCAGAATCCAACTGCGGCGACGAACAATGGAAAAGCAGCGTGCCAGCGCCTTTCGCGATATTTGTCGGAGTGCCATCCGTTGAACAACATCGCGAAGAGCGCCACAACATAGGGCACGGCCCCGAACAGGCCGACCTGCGCAACCGAAAGCCCTGAACGGTCTTTGAGAATAGTGGGTAGCCAGAACATCACACTGTATCCAACGAAGTATTGAACAAAGGCTGCGCCGGCGAGCAGGAGCACAGTGCGAGAACGAAGTGCCCGAGTGATACTGATCGATCGCGAACTCGACGGCTTTTCTCGTTCCATCGTTCGCGACATCCATTGCCGCTGCCCGGCAGTGAGCCAGCGCGCCTGATTCGGCCAATCGGTCAAAAAGAAGAATGCAACGGCGCCTAACAAGATGGCAGGAATCCCTTCAACCAGGAAAAGCCAGCGCCATCCTTCGATCCCGAACCAGTTGTAACTAAGGATCCAGCCGGCCACCGGGGATCCGATGACCAGCGATACCGGAATTGCAGCCATGAAGTTGCTTGTCGCTTTGGCCCGGTCCTCCCGGATAAACCAATGGCTCAGATAAACGATCACGCCCGGGAAAAAACCGGCTTCGGCTGCGCCTAACAAAAAGCGCGCGATGTAAAGTTCTGCGGGAGTTCGCACAATTCCGGTCAGCGCAGTGAAGAACCCCGACACGACCATGCTGGCACAAATCATACCTCGCGCGCTCCACCGTTGAGCGAGTACCGCGCACGGTATCTGGAAAGCTACGTAACTGAGGAAGAAAATCCCAATGCCGAGACCGATCACCCGATCGTCAAATCCAAGGTCACGGGACATTCCAATCGCCGCATATGCGACGCTGGTGCGATCGAGGTAATTGGTGATGTAAAGGAGGAATACGAATGGAAGCAATCGAACGGCAATCTGACGCCGGGTATGTTCCGCAGACGAAGCTGCAACGGACCCAATCGCGCCTGAATGAACTCCCGTCATCTGAAATGCCTTCGCGAAACAACTGGAACAGGCGGGAGTATAACCGGGTTACGTAATTGAACAGGTGAAATACGGCGTTGCGGGACCCCCGCACCTTCACGCTGATCGTGATTCTTGCGGTTTCCTTGCCTGCGGCGTGTACAAATTGTCGCTCTCGACATCGAAAATCCGGTTCCAGCGTGCACGATAATTCTCAAAGGCGATCTGCGCGCCCAATTGCATCAGTTGTTCTTCGGAAAATTGTTTCCGCAAACGTGCATACAGATCTTCAGACACATTTGCTGGCGTATCTGTCATCGCGTCGGCGAGCTCAATCACCAGCCGTTCCGTGTCATTGAACGGCGTTCTGTCGTCGGTGGGGACGGCGACCAATTTTTCATCGCTTAGACCAGCTTTTCTGCCCACGGCAGAATTGACATCTACTCAGAAGGGGCAACCGACTCGCGAGGCGGCGCGAATTTTTCCGAGCTGAATGTAACGCAACGAAACGATTCGTTTGCGGCCAAGCGCCGCTTCCATACCGATGCCGCCCCAGACTAATGCGGGCAAACGCATCTGGATTTTTGCCGGCGTAAAATCCTTCCCGAACATCTTGCGCATGACGCCGTAAAACCACCGCAGATGCCACGGTGCGTCTTTCCTTTCCAAACCGGAAACTCGAGCCATGCCGTAATTTGTAATCGTTTCTAAAACCTCATTTGGCCTTGACGTTGGAGCCGCGACAACGGCGCGGGATCTTGAAAACAACCTTATGCGTGTGCTGGTTTCTTGAGGGAAAGAAGTTTGTTCACCAGCGAGTTGGTTCCTTTTTCCAGGAACATGCCCCACGCACTGAGGACAGCCAGGGTGGGGATGCAAATCAATAAGAACCCCCAGACGGGTACTTCGCGAATACGAAGTCCCAGCCAGATGACATACGGCTGGTGGATCAAATACAGACCGTACGAGTACAGACCGACCAGACCGAATAATTTACCAGGAGAATTAAACAGGGAAATGAATCCGGCAATGCCGACAATTTCCAGCATGCAACAGGCGCCCGTGGCAAAATCGACGAAGATGTAAGGCACCAGGCCGTGGTAGAGCTGCAGGGCCGCGGGATAAAGAATCAAGCCGGTTACGAATCCCGCGCCGCGAAGAAGGAAGCAATCCAGACGTCCGGGCGATTGCGCGTACCACATTGCCAGAGACATCCCCAACGCCAACTCCGGCAATCGACAAATCGCAAACCCTCCGAGAACCCACAATCCGTTTTGAGGCCACAGAACGAGCAAGACGTAGCGCGAAAAAAATCCCGCACCGCATCCAATAAACAGAAACCACCACGGTCCGACACGGCGCGCCAACCAGAAGAGCAGGGGAAAGATCAAATAAAACTGGATTAACATGGAGAAGTACCACCACGCCGCGTTGAGATACATGAAGTTCATCTCGATATTGATGAACCGCAGACCGAGCAGACTTAGGATGATGCGACTGTCCACTGGCTCCAGGCGCGCGACGAAA
>DATDFM010000176.1:0-2260 GCA_036522635.1 Candidatus Udaeobacter sp.
TTCCACCGGCGCTTAAACGCTGGAAGGAACGTGGCATCGACGTGCGGATTTATTCGTCCGGAAGCATCGCGGCACAGAAGTTATTTTTCGGGCATACGGAATTCGGCGACTTGTTGCCTTATTTAGATGGGCACTACGATACGACTGTCGGCGCGAAGCGAGATTCGAAGAGCTACGCCGCGATTGCGATGGATATGAAAATGCCACCGGGCGAAATTCTCTTCTTAAGCGATGTGGCCGCTGAGTTAGATGCGGCGCAAAACGCCGGATTGCAAACAGGGTTGGTGATTCGACCGGGGAACGCGCCGACGCCTCTGAATTCCCACCCAATTTTGAACGATTTCGAGGATTTGCTACCGATTGGTAACAAAACCACGTAGAAACTGCGCTTGTATAGACAAGTTTTTTATTTTTCTCCCAAATAATGTCCGAAAAAACACGATCTCGGTCGTTTAGTATCCAGCGCGACCCCTTCGGGGCCGCAACCAATAGATAACTGAAAACTGTGCCCCCCAGCGTGTAACGTGATGGTTGGAGCCAATCGCGTCAGCACAAAGGGGAGCACATGGAGAACTTTCTACAGAAACACGGCCAGTTTGTCACGGGCGTTCTGTCCGGTTTTGACCGACTTATTTTTAGAGGTTCTCTAGGACTGCTGACTCAAGCGTTCTACTTGCTGGGCTTCCTGAAACTCAAGGGTATCGATGTAAAAAACTTCGGGGCATACGCCAAGAGCAGCGCTACGGGCATCACGCGCGCGGCATGTAAATCAGCCGAGGAAGCCCGACGTCCAGTGATTTATCTGCCCTCAGCGCAAGATCGCAAGGAACTCAAGGCGCGGGAAATGGCCGAGCGGGATGGTATCGACCAGGGGCTCGTTGTTTTGTTCAAGACGGTGGAGCCGTGCATGTCGTTTGAAGTTTTCGGCAACCGGGAGCGCCCGGCGCTAAAGGCGGCACTGCGCAAGTGCCTGCATCTGTATCATTATTTTGTTCATCCGAAGATGGGGCTGATGCATGTGCGAGTGCAGACTTGGTTCCCCTTTAATATCCAAGTGTACGTCAATGGCCGGGAGTGGCTGGGGCGCATGTTGGATGAGCAGAACGTGTCCTATCGCAAAAGCGGGAACTGTTTTACCGACATTGCCGATTTTCCCCGCGCGCAGCAACTGTTGGAGTCGCAACTGAAGATGAATTGGGCTGCCATGCTGGACGGGTTGGCCCAGCAGTACCATCCCACGTTGCCCACGATTTTGAAGGGCTACGGCGCGCGGTATCACTGGTCGGCCTATGAAAGCGAATGGGCGACGGATGTGGCATTCAAGGACCCCTCGACGCTGGCGCGGCTTTATCCGCGGCTGACGCATCACGCCATCACGAGCTTTGACAGTCCCAGCGTGATGCGTTTTCTGGGCGGGCATCTGTCGAAACAGGGGCAACTCCATGCCTTGCAGACCGGACCGATCACGACGTCGCTCAAACGCTTTCCGGATTGTGTTCGCGTGCGGCATGCGGTGAAAGGGAACTCGGTCAAGCTTTACAACAAGGAGGAAACCCTGCTGCGCGTGGAGACGACCATCCATCATCCAAAGGAGTTCAAAGTTTACCGTGCCGCCGAAGGTGGAACGCCCAAAACAAAAAGTTGGCGGCCGATGCGCAAAGGCGTCGCGGATATGAAAGCCCGCGCGGTCGTCAGCCAGGCCAGCAACGATCGCTACCTGAATGCGCTGGCGGTGGCGGCGGATGAAGCCACGTTGGGTGAACTTCTCTCCAGCCGCTGCCGTGCGGTGCTGTGGAAGAACAGGCGTGTGCGTGGATTGCAGCCCTTGGGCAAAGATGAGGAGTTGCTAAAGACAATCAGCCGCGGCGAGTTCATTCTAAACGGTTTTCGAAATCGGGATCTGCGCGATGCACTCTTCGCCACGCCCGCAGCCGATGTCAACGAGCGGCACCGTCAGTCGGCCAGAATCACCCGCCATCTGCGGATGTTGCGAGCACACGGCCTGATCGAAAAAGTCCGCCGGACACACCGCTATCAACTGACACCCGAAGGCCGCACTCTCGTCACCGCCCTGATCGCTGCCACTCGCGCCGATCCCGGAAAGCTCATGAGTTTAGCGGCGTGAAATCTTGTTCAGAATACAAGAAGTTAACTGCAATTAGTATAGGGGGAGATTTTTGGCGCCATTCGGCAAACAGTGGAAGAATCATAAAATGCGTGGTATTAGGTAGCTGACGTTTCGTTTCCCACGAACCATACT
>DATDFM010000177.1:0-28806 GCA_036522635.1 Candidatus Udaeobacter sp.
TGAGACAATGATTCGCGATCACACTGCTGTAAACGACAAGGCGGCTGCCCTGGCCAAAAAAATCAACCTGACGCCGGAAGAGAGCGACACCAGCAAGAGCTTGAAATCGGACGGCGAGAAAGAAATGGCGAAACTGAAAGCCATGCACGGCGCTGAGTTCGACAAGGCTTACATCGACAATGAAGTCACCTATCACACATCAGTCATTGGTGCTCTCAATACCGTCCTGCTGCCAAACGCCAAGAACGCGGAACTGAAGGCGCTCCTGGAAAGCGGCAAACCGATCTTCGAATCTCACTTGGAGCACGCGAAGACTCTCCAGAATTCTCTGAACAAATAATGCGAGCAGGCAGCACAACCGTTGACCCGCGTCCCGAGTCCGCTCCATGGAGAGCGACTTCGGGTCCGCAGGGCTTCTCCGAATGAACCAACCCACCTTGCAGGGCGACCGTCAGCGGGTCGATTATGGAGAAGAGCAAAATGTGCAAAAGCTGCACGCCGCCATTCGACAGGAACAACGTGGCGGACTCGTTACGATCAAGCCCTTCTCGCTCTGGATACTGGTCATTTGGGGGATCGTCTTCTTCATCGTCGGATTTTTCGTGGCCCGCCACGGCGCCGACTTTACCGCCACGAACGTGCATCCTGGCAACCCGCCACCAGCCCAGTCGACTCCGCAGGCTGTTCAAACGGGCGCTGCTTCTGCGAGCGCCGTCCAGAGCACGGTCGCAGACGCCAACGCGCCGCTCGTCGCGCATGTAGCCATGAAAAACATGAAATTTTCTCCTCCGACAATTGAAATTAAAAAAGGGGATACCGTGGAATGGAAAAACGATGATATCACGCCGCATACGGCCACGTCGGCCACGTTCGATTCTGGGTCAATCGCCTCTGATGCCTCTTGGCAACATACCTTTAAAGAGGCAGGAAATTTTTCCTATACGTGTACATTTCACCCGGTCATGAAAGGCACGATCATTGTCAAGTCGACCCAAGCTTTCGGCCCATAAAAGACGCTCCAACTCCAGAGCACGCGATTGCATTTTCGCGGCAAGGCTTGGCGCTCGTCGTGTATGCTCAAGTACAACGCAAAGGTGGCGACTCGCGACGATCAACTCAGCCTTTTTGACTTTGAAAGATCCAATGGCCAAAGAAATCTATCTCACACAGTATGGACTGATGGCCGAACGCCATTGGCGGAAGTTCCGGCCGAAGATGGTGCAGGAGCTGGAGGCGAAGGGCGGCTGAAACCCACGTGGACAATTGAATATACGAAGAAGGCGGCAGAATGATCACCCATCGCCGAAGGTTTCTGCGGGGACATTCTGATCCGAGTCGGACCTCTCGTGATTGTCATGGAGGCGACCGATCTGTCCTGTTGTGAGCCGTCCGTTGGAGTTCTTCGGCACTAACCTGCACGACATTCTGCGTGCTGATATGCGCCCCAGCCCAATTGGTACTCTCATCAACTTCGATCCACCGCCCGGGCAGACGACTTCCGGTAAACGGCGGCACCCATATTCGATGTGTCGCTTTCGTTACAGTTACGAACGCGCGCGTTTGTTTGAGCGCAAAATTCAGCTGCGTCGATTCGCCTGAAACGATCCTCGCATTATTGATGGAAGCCTTCACGCCACCATTCACAACCAGTGTCACCCGATACTTGCCTGGCGTAAGACCCTCTAAAATGTAACGGCCGTTTTCATTCGTTTTAACCGTCGCGAGCAATCTGCCAGGGTTTGTTGTTTCAATCCGGAGATCCGCTCCTTGAATCGGATCCCCGTTAGCATCCTTAACGATTCCATGCAGTGTGGAACTCGCGGCTGATGCACTTGCGACAGAAAGCATGACGCCAATAAAACCAATCCAGATAGATTTCATAAACATAACAGTGTTAACGAATCGACTCGTTATGGCATTGACAGCGGACCACCGCGGAATGCCAGGAACTCCGGACCACCATTACCCTCAGGTCTTCCGATGTCGGAAGCGAACACGATTCGGCTACCGTCTCTTGAGAATTTCAGAATATCGCCTGGAGCTGCTGCTTTTATTTCAGCAACAAAAAGATCTCCTGAAGGATCAAAAGTTATTCCCCGGGGGTCAGCAAGGTTAGTAGCAAACGTGCTCTCAGTGCCGTCCGGTGCAAATACCAGGATCGCATCACCACCCGGACCCCCTTCATTTCCTTCTGTAGTTACCCAGAGATTCCCGGCCCGATCGAACACGAGCCCTACCGGACCTTGGACGGCCGTGAAAGCTGCCGGACCAACAAAAACGCTCGATACGCCTGCCGGCGTAAACTTGAAGATGGTTGAATCAGTGGCGTCCGAGGCAAAGAGATTGCCCGCAGCGTCAAAAGCGATGCCCAGACTCTGACCGGGAAGCGAAGCAAACGTGCTGCCGGTTCCGTCAGGAGTAAATTTGAAAATAGTACTCGCTAACGTGGGACTATTTTGATCAAACGCCACGACAAACACGTTCCCTGCTCTATCAATCGCTATTGCTTCGGCTGCCGAGTTGACAGTGCTAAGGGTGGCAAAAGGAGTTTGCACCCCGCTGGCAGTAACTTTCACAATGCTAGATTGGAAGTTGCCGGTCACGGCATCCGAAGTGTTCGTCGCAACATACAAATCGCCGTGATAAATGGCCAAACCCCGTGGTCGAGACAAACCAGCGGCAAACGTGGTCTGAGCTTCGGGCGGCGTATATTGGAGGACTGCACCGCCGAGATTTTGAGCGTCGCCATTAATCGAAGCAAACAAGTAGCTGTCCTGTGCATGAACAGCGATTGGCGCAAGAATTGCCACTAAAGCAATCAGAGTTGAGAACAACGGGCTTTTATTGTTAGACATGGTGTGTTTCATAGTTTGTTTTTGTTAGTTGGTCAGGTTCTACTTTGGGAACAAGTCCAGCAAGGACTTAGAAGGTACATTTCGGGACGCGCGACCGGCGGTCGTTCCATGGTATAACGGACTCATGTTAGCCGCTGACTGGACTCGACCTGCCGCCCTGATTTGAACCAATGGACTATAACTATGGCAACGTGCCGAATCTACTTCGGCTTCGACAGTAGGCGATCGCTACCTTAATCCAGACTAGCGTGCTTAGAATACCTTAACAGAAGATGTGGTTCTTAAGCCTGGGACCAGTCTTTGGAGGTACTTGATGACTGATTACAGCACAGGCTACAAACAATGATGATTCATCGAGTAGCCTCGTCAAACTGGGTCCTCGTCACCCGAGTTACAGTCCTGGTTTCGGCAACGGGTTCGTATCGATAAAACACCTTTAGGAAAGCTACTCAGGCAGCTCTGGAGAAGCTCTGTACTTTCTCACGCTTGTGTGGGAGTCCGCGAACAGATTCTCCGCCACCGGTCATGGGGCGCCGGTAATCGTTCGGGTTGATTCCCAGCTGGCGCTGAAACGCGCGGCGAAACGTAGCGGCGCTTTTGAATCCGACCGACACTGCGATGTCTTCGACATTATTGTCACGGATCGAAAGACGGTGACATGCTTCATCAATCCGCAGCCTCTCGACGAATGCAGCAGGAGAAGTACCGAATTCCTGCTTGAATCGCCGGGTAAAGTGCCTCGGACAGAGACACGCTTTAGCAGCGAGTATCTCCAGCGATAAGTTCTCATCGAGGTGGCTGATTACCCAGGTTGTCAATTCGGACAGGCGTGATACGGACTTAGTTTGGAATTGCAATGTCGCCGGGTATTGCTCGTGAAGCCCGGATCGTTTGGCGGAAACCACAAGTTCACGTGCTATCACAAGCGCGACACGAATCCCATAATCTTCCTCTGTTAACGAAAGCGATAAATCGATACCAGCCATCGCACCAGCTGAAGTATAAAACTGTCCATCCTTAACAAAGAGACAATTAGCGTTTACGCGAAGGCGTGAAAATCGCTGTGCCACATCGGCGGCGTAACGCCAGTGAGTAGCTACCTGCCGATTATCGAGCATTCCCGTCGCCGCAAGCGGATAGATACCGGTACCAAGTGTCGCTATACGTCTTGTGGTAGGGCTGCGATCGTTGAGCCATTTCGCAATTTTGTTAGTTACTTTCTCATCGTGAATGCCGATACCGCCCGGGATAATTATAGTATCCAGTGCCGGGGCGCTTCCCAGGTCTGTGTGTGGCTTTACGACAATTCCACATTCTGTCCTACACGACTGAGCGGTGGTGCCCAGCATTAAGACATTGTAACAAGAAGATTCGCACCCGTTGCCGCCTGAGATATTCGCGCGCGAGAAAACTTCGGCTGGCCCAGTTAAATCAGCCGCTGTTACGTGCTCGAATACGATCAAGCCCACCTTTTTCGGACTCATATCAGCACGAGCCATTCTTTGAGGCGACCGCCGCCTCGTTCTTTTTCGCTCAGGCTTAACACCATCTCAGCATCAAGCACGTCTGCGAATTCACCTTGAAGACTCAGCAAATGGATTTGGTGAATAATCTCCGGAGCAACAGGTTTGTTGTCGGCGAAGCGACGCTCGAAAGTGGCCGTGGCATCGGCGACGACGATCGTGCGGTAACCGAGGTTACTAGCCATTCGCACCGTGCTCGACACACAATGGTCGGTCGTAAATCCGACGACGACCAGGGTGGTCGCGCCACGTTTTTTTAAGGTGCCATCGAGTTCCGTGCCGATGAAAGCGCTGTTAACCCGCTTCTGAAGTAGCAATTCTCCGTTGGCTGGCCGAACGAATTCCTGGAGCGCGACCCCGGGCGATTCCGGCGCAAAGACCGAGGCATGTTCCTGAGAGACATGCTGCACATGAATGATTGGCCGTCCGCTGACACGCCAGGCATGAAGAACCTGAGCAATCTTTGCTTCTGCGCACGGATTATTTCGTCTTCCCCATTTCTTGTCTTTGAATCCTTCTTGTATGTCGATTAGCAGCAACACCGAGTCTCGGTCGATTGGCAATGTTTCGTGGCGCTTGTCGAACAAAGCGGCCTCTGTTACGGCGGCCGGCTTGCTCGTCCTCATATCGGCTAGAGAGTGCAAGCGTAAACAACCCTGTCGAGGACAAGATTGTGATGAATTCAGTCAGAACTGACAATCTCGCTAAACCGGCCTGGCCGAAGACTGAAAACTTTGTCGATACGCATTCGGGCTAAGACCAAACCGACGCTCGAAGGCGCGGCTAAAGACGAAGCGATTCTTAAAGCCGACCGATTCCGCAACATTCTGGACCGTGCATCGTGGAATCGCCAGACGTTCTCTGGCTTCCTCCATGCGCAATTTCTCTACAAACTGCGCCGGCGTCACGCCATAGGCATTTCTGAATAGACGCCGGAAATGTCGTGGCGAATACGCCGCCTTGCTAGCTAATACCTCTTGAGAAAGGTCTTCGCCGAGATGGCCGGCAATCCAGGCGATGATCTCGGAAAATCGATCGCTCGACCGAATCTGGAACTGCAAAGGTTGTGAATATTGTTCCTGGGCGCCCGGCCGCTTTAGGTAAACGACCAGCTCACGCGCGACATCGAGAGCCAGTTTGGGTCCGTAATCTTCTTCAATTAAAGCAAGGCACAGATCAATCCCCGCCGCTATACCGGCCGAAGTATAAAACGCTCCGTCTTTCACAAACAGAGCGTCGGGCTCTACTTTGAGTTTTGGAAACTCGCGGGTAATTCGCGAAGCGAAGCGCCAATGCGTGCTCACTCGCCGATCATCAAGTAAGCCGGCATGAGCCAAACCGTATATACCCGTACAAATCGACACCAACCGGCGAGTGTTTGAGGCTCGTCGCTGCAACCAGTCGGAAACCTTGCTCGCAACATCCGCTCGACGCAGCCCTTCCCCTCCTGGTATGATCAGAGTGTCCAGAGCAGGAGCCTTCGAGATTGTGGTATCAGGATGAAATCGCATCCCGGACTCCGCTACCACTGCCTTGCTCTTTAGCCCCACGGTCACGAGATCGTAGGCCCCGCCATTTTCACGAGATGACGCGAGCTCGGTTGCAACTGCGAAGGTGTCGAATGGCCCCACCAAATCAAGCGCAGTCAGGCCATCGAAAATAAAAAAACCGATCCGCTTACTCATCAAGCGATCGTAACTCCATTCGGTTTAGTGTCCACGCGGCTCCACTGCTATTATCAGCGCAGCACAGTTTGAAATTGCAAGCACGCGCTCGCGCGCAAGGAGGTGCACTACAGTCGTTGCCGGTTGTTATTCTGTTCAGCTTTCGGTTGCGACTCATTGCCGCAGGGCGAGTTGGAGACTTCGTTTTGATCACTGCCGCTGATCGATTCCGATTGGCTCGGCCGTGCGGAGTCAGACAATGCGAGAATCTCCAGCAGGATTTCTGCGAGTCGCTCCGGTGGCTTGGGTGGCGTGCTCATCTATGTTACAGACGCCGCCGACTCAAAATTTTGTTTGGTATTACGCTTTTTTTGCGGACGAACGCAGAAATCCGTAGTGTTCGCGCGCGTCAGACGATTCCAGTTCACGGAAATCGCCTTTGCTCGAGCGTTCCGATTACGTCGCCGGCTCTGGCCAAAATCAAGGCGGCGAGATGGGCACGGATAAAAACCGATTGCGCTTCTGAAATTAGAATCAGCAGGTCGCGATCATCAGCGATCGCTGCATCCGCGGTTAGCTCCTTTTTGACGTTTGATGCTTCTTCAAGTCAGCAAGAAAATTCAATAGCTCATCAGCTAGCTCCCGCCTGGTGATGTAGGTGTCCTGCGCGATGTGCCATGCCACTCCAAAATCGCGACTAATTGTTGGGTACGCGAGGGTGCCGTCCGTCGGAAATCGGCGGGCTGTCTCCAGTTTTACGAGTGGAACTCGCAACCGATCCATTCTGCGCTTCAATGCAGTAACGCGGCTACCGAACTCATCCGGCAGCGTTATCGCACCTATCCGCCAACGCTGGTCCAGTGTGCGGACAAGCTCATAGGCGGCAAGAACCCAGAAATAGGATAATGCGACTCGGTCGCTGAGAAGGGTTCTCTCGCGCGCAGACGATGACTGCTCCTGATTGAGAGCGGCGAAACGAGTTTCTTCGTGAATGAGGTGGCAATCGAAACGACCAAGCCCCTGAACGAGAGGCGTCATGAACGGCTCGACCGCACTCGATGCGGAGGATGCGTTAATCCAGCGTTGATAACGATCATCAGGCATAGTGGATAAGATCCAAACGAGCAACGCAATTCCGGCTACGCAAGTCGTCGGCGCAATCAAACGTATCGTCTTTACTTCGGCTTTCCACTCGCGGGCGCGGGTAAGGTTCGGTCCCTAGCGGTGGGTCGTTTCCAATCCCGCGGGCATCGGGCGTTTGCGCGATTGAAGGAAAGCTGTCAGTTGCTTCAGTTCATCCGGGTTGATTGAATTGCCGAAAGCAGGCATGTTCACGCCGCCATTTACGATGCGGATAATGATGTCGCTCTCAGAAAGCGTGTCACCGATGTAAGTGAGGTCCGGGCCGCGACGACCGCCGTCGCCGCTGATGAGATGACAATTGAGACATCCTTTGTTTTGAAAGACTCTCGCCCCATCGAACACAGGTCCGCTTGTCGCGCCAATGACTTTTTCCGTCAGCGGTGGCGGATCAAAATTTGGCGACCACGGCGAGTTTGCGCCGACAATCCAGAGCGAACCGATCATGATTACGCTCAACAGCACCACTGCAATCGACCACGGTCGACGTGATGGCGCGCGTTCACCTCGGTTGTTGAGTATCGGCGCCGCCAGCAACAAAATGCCGATCACCGCGGGCCCCAGAATCATTAGATAACCTTCGAGCTGGCGCGGAATCAGGGCCAGCAAAGCGAAATACCAAAGCAAATACCAGTCAGGCCGTGGATCGGCGTGGAGAATACTGGGGTCGGGCGGCTTATCGAGCGCGGGAGGTCCGACAAAATAGGCGAGCAAGGCGATGGCGATGATGAGTCCGGTGCCAAATACAAAATCGCGCCATGCTCCGTCAGGCCAGAACGGATGCCCAGTTTTCCGCATCAATTCTTCGTATTCCTGCCGGTATGTTTTCGGATCGACTTCTTTCCCGGCAGTCGGCGGCTCGGCAATGCCGTGACGCAGCACCAGCATCAGGTGAATCCCGATGAAAATAAACATCAGCGCCGGCATGATGAAAACGTGAATGGCGAAGAAGCGGCTCAACGTTGCGCCGCCGATCGTCGTGCCGCCGAGAATGAATTGCGCCAGAAAATTGCCTATCAATGGGACTCGTCCGGCCTGTTCAGCGGCGACAACCACAGACCAGGCAGCAGTCTGGTCCCAGCGCAATAGTTGCCCGGTGAACCCCATCACCAGCGTGAAACCGAGGAGCAATACGCCAGTGGTCCAGTTCATCTCGCGTGGGAATTTGTAGGAACCGAACAAGAATGTTTGCGCCATGTGCGCGCCAACCATCAGAACCATGGCGGACGCGCCAAAGTAGTGCATTCCCCGCAGGAAACTGCCGAAGGGCGCCTCGTTGGTGATCCATCGCAGTGTCTCGTAGGCCTGGGAGGACGACGAGGTGTAGGAAAAAGCCAGCGCCACACCGGTGGCCACCTGCACGATAAACGCCAGCATCGTTGCGCTGCCGAAGACGTACCACCACCGCGCATCACGGGGCACGAGATGTTTCAGGCTCGGGCCGATGAGCGCCGCAATTCCGAACCGGTCATCAAGCCATCGCCACGTACCGGTCAACAACCGTTTCATAACTTGGTAGTGGTGGTGATGGGAATGGCCATGGTTTTGATTTCCACCTGGCCGCTTGCGGTCCGTACGTCGTAACGGATCAATGGCTTTGGGGGCGGCCCGGCTGCGACGGTGCCATCGGAGTAGTAAACCCCGCCATGACACGGACACATGAATAAGCCGGCATCGGCGAGCCAGCGCACGGGACAGCCCAAATGTGTGCAGTTAACAGAAAACGCGATGAACTCACTCTCGTTTACGCGACGCAACCACAGTGCGTTTCTTGCCGTGATGCCCGCCCATGGAAGTGATGAAGGATCGGTGATTGTGACGCTCACCGTTTTGCCGACTTCGTAGTCGGTGACGTTGCCAACCGATATCCATTTGCCTGTTGTCTTGCGGAAAATCGGAGCGACGACAAAGCCGACCAGCGGAATTCCGAGGATGGCCGCGCATACGCCACTGAGGCCGATGCAAAGTTTTTCCAAAAACCGCCGGCGGCTGATTTCCTCTTCCGAAAGCTTCCGGGGTTCTGGCGTTGAATCGTTAGCGGTGACTTCGTTCACGGAGAATTTCGTAGATCCAGCCAGCAAGCGACGCCGCGAAAAGACCGATACCCACAACCAGAATTACCCATGAGGTGATCAATCCCCAAAATATGAAGGTCGTTCCCATCGCCACACCGGCCGGGAAAAAGTTTGGACGCGGCAGTCGTTCGGGCGGCAACGGCTCCCAACCTGGAGGCACGTTCGTGTGTGTCTCGTTTGTCATGAAGCTTTATCCCTGGCTGAGCGACCACTTATGTGCTGTGAATGTATGGTCGCGAAGACAGATCCGGCGGGATGACCGAACCAGCGCGCTAATTGCGCTATAATCGCTGCCAGATAAACGAGGCACATCGGCACCCACATGAGTAATCCGCCGACCTGCTGGTCTTTATCGGGAGTGATGCCCCAGCTTGATTGAATAAGGCTTAGAATGCCGAGATGATCAGCAGCCGGTTGCGCGTAAATCGGACACACACTGACCGGCGAAAACGTAATAAGAATTCCAAGAACGCTGCACGCGACGCACGCGCTAAAAAGATAAAGCACTGCGCCCGGTGGCGACAGTCTCTGGTCTTCGCACGGCGCAAGAATTTGTCGCCAGAAAAGGGCGCCTAACAAAAGAAGCGAAGAAATCTGAACGGCGCTGACAAGCTGAGAAGAAACAGCGGCATTACACAGTGGTCGCGCGTGCCACAACCACATCGCGCCCACGCCGGAGATCCAACCGACGAATGGACTGGAAATTAGCCACGGCCGCCGCACGACTGAAAGGCGCCGCGGCAGACTCAGCAGGAGCAATGCCGGGACAACGAGCAACAGCAAGATGTGTTGCAGCATATGCGCGCTGAAAAGATAACCTGCTGCCAACGCGTTAAGCGGTGAGTTTAGAGTGAAAAGCAATACGGCCAGTCCGCCTAACAAGTAAACGATTCGCGAAATCACTCCGAATCGCCACAGATACGCGACAAGCGCAATGCCGCTTAAGGCTAATGGCACGATATTCCACGTCCAGCCATGAGTAAGGAATTGCTGTGTGGTCATCGAACTAAAGGCCAGAGGTAGACGATTGAAAACACCAACACCCAAACCACATCGACGAAGTGCCAGTACAAACCGACCGGGCCAAGTGCGGGCAAATGATCTTTTTTGAAAGCGCGGGTGAAAGCCACTCCGAGAACAATCATTAACGCGATCAAACCGACACAAACGTGCAGCCCGTGAAAACCGGTGAGTGTGAAAAAGGTCGTGGCGAAAAGATCCAAACCAAGAGTCACACCACCTCGAAGTAACGTCCAATATTCCAGTCCCTGCCCCACGATGAAAATGCCTCCAAGCAAAATCGTCGCGACGAGCCAGGATTTCATTCTCCCGGGTTTGTTTCTGCGTTCCGCGACTTCGGATCGCCAGATCGTGAAACTGCTCGCAAACAAGCAGACGCTAAAGATCGTCGTCTTCAGCACGTCCAACTGTCCTGCGCCCGGTCCGCTTTGCGGCGTCGCGTTGTAAAAGAGATAGGCGAGAATCAGCACCCCAAAAAAACCTGCTTCCGAAACGATGAAAGTGATTACGCCGGCAGCGTTCTTCTCCGGTCGGAATGTATCGATCGCTCCACCGACGGGAACGACCGGGTCAGGGCGATCAGGATTCGCATAATCCCAAAGCGGCCGGCGACTGCGAATCGGCGGCAGCGCGTCAAAATTCTCGTGCGGCGGCGGAGAAGTCGTTGCCCATTCGAGAGTCCACGCATTCCAGGGATTGTCACCCGCCGGTTTTCCGCGAACCAGGCTTCTCACTAAATCCCATACGAAGAGAATCGAGGCGGCCGTCATGAAAAACGCACCAATGGTAGAGACCATGTTCATCCAGCCCCAACCGGGCAGATCGGGATAGGTGTAGGTTCGCCGCGGCATGCCGGCTAATCCAAGCACGTGTTGAATCATGAACGTCAAATTGAAGCCGATCACCATCAACCAGAACGTCCACTTGCCGATGCGCTCCGACATCATTCGGCCACTCATTTTCGGGAACCAATAGTAAATTCCGCCAATGATCGCGAAGACGATCAGGCCGACGAAAACGTTATGAAAATGCGCGACGAGATAATAACTATTCTTCGTCTGCCAATCGAGTGGCGCCATCGCATGGCTAACACCCGTCAAGCCGCCCAAAAGGAATTGCAGTAGTGCTCCCAGGCAGAAAAGCATCGGCGTAGTGAAACGCACGCGACCGCCGACCATGGTAGCGCTCCAGTTGAACAGTTTCACGCCGGTTGGAACTGCGATTAGCACACTGGCTGCGACAAAGAACAGATCGACGGCGTGTCCAAGGCCAACCGTAAACATATGATGTGCCCACACCAGCAAACTGAGTATAACGATCACCACAGTTGAAGCGGCGACGAACTCATGGCCAAAGATCGGTTTGCGCGAAAAAACCGGAATCACTTCCGACAGAATCGCAAACGCCGGGATCGCGACGATGTAAACTTCGGGATGACCGAACGCCCAAAAAATGTGCTGCCACATGATGGCTGAGCCGCCGCCAAACGGCAGAAAAAATCTGCCGTCCAGGAGCCGATCGATGAGCAACATCACCAGCCCTGCATTCAGAATGGGCAGCGCCAGAATCACGAGGAACGCGTTCATGAAAATCATCCAACTGAACAAGGGAAGCCGGCGTAGCGTCATACCCGGTGCGCGCTGAGTCAGAACGGTGACGATGAAATTGATTCCCGCGCTCACGGAACCTATGCCGAGCACCAAGAGTGATATCGCCCAGTAGTCCACGCCGAGTTGTGAAGAATACGGCGTTTCACTCAGCGGCGTGTACGCAAACCACCCCACCATCGGCGGACCTCCTGCGAGAAAACTGAAATGCAACAGGATGCCTCCGAAAGGCACGAGCCATACCCCCAATGCATTCAGGCGTGGGAACGCCATGTCTCGCGCGCCGATTTGCAGCGGCAGAATATAATTCATGATGCCGAAGAGCACTGGCATCGCGACCAGAAAAATCATCGTCGTGCCATGCATGGTGAACATCCAATTGTAAGTATCGGGACCCAACAGCTTATTGTTAGGCACCATCAGCTGTAACCGGATCAACAACGCTTCGACGCCGGCAATAACGAAGAACACCAGGCCGGTTACCATATAAAGCACGCCGATCCGCTTGTGATCGACAGTCGAAAGCCAGGCCAGCCTCCAGTGTCGTCGCTGCTCGGGCGTCAGAAGATGCGCGATGGCAGCAGTAACCGTCGTGTCTCCGTTCATCTCAACGTGACGCAGGCAATCCTGCCTCTGTGCGCATGTTGTAAGGCGCAAGGATCTCCACTCCGCCCCTGGATAGCCTCGAAATGCCGTATTGTTGAGAAGAGGCAGACAAGATTGTGTGCTTCCCGTCCATATTCATTTCAGCGTTTCCATGTAATCAGCAAGTTCAGTGACTTGTTCGTCTGTGAATTTGAAGTTCGGCATCTTGACCCCAACCTTGACCTGTTGCGGATCGCGTAACCAGCGGCGCAAATTTTTCGGCGTATTGTCGACAATGCCAGCACCGATTTGTTTCCGAGCAGCAAAGTGAGTCAGGTCGGGGCCGACCTGCGAAGTCGCAATAGTGCCCTTGATGGCGTGGCAGTTCACGCAGCTCATTTGTTGAAACAATGCGAGCCCTTTTTGCGCGGAATCGCTGGATGGCGACGGCGCGGCAGCGAGTTGCGCCTGTTCCCATTTCTGAAATTCTTCCTGCGGCTCGGCGACGATGAGGACGTGCATCCAGGCGTGTTGGGTACCGCAAAATTCCGAGCAAAATCCGAGATACGTTCCCGGTTTATCGGCTTGGATCCAGATGTGATTCGGATGACCTGGCACCGTCGTCATTTTTCGCGCCAGCTCCGGCACCCAGAATTCGTGCAGCACGTCCGCGGCGTCCAATTTCAGCGCCAGCGGTTTGCCCACCGGAATATGAATTTCATTCGCAACGATCGCGCCCGAGTTCATGTAACGCGCTGCCCACCACCATTGATGGCCAGTCACCACGATGTCGGGGTTCGGCGGAGGAGGGGGATCCGAGATGCCCATTGTGCGCGCCGCGAGGACGAACAAGATGGTAACGATCAAAAGCGGGATTGCGGTCCACACGATCTCGATTGTCTTGTTGCCGGCACCCTGCTCCGGATCGCGCTCGCCTTCCCGCCATCTGGGGAAACGCAACAATGCATAGGTGACGATGCCAACGACGACCGCAAAAATGACCACCATCACCACGATGACGACGATGGCCAAATTGAAAATCGCGCGTGCCTGCGGCGACTGCGGGTTGAAGACCTTTACAACATCCGCAATCACGAACGCAGCGTTCCACAGTTGCATGTCCATCGGCTTCCTTCCAAACCGGCGTCTCCCGAACGCCAGCTTACTTCGCAGGCTCCGATTGTGCCGAGCGCTTCCTAAGAATGGAAGAATTTTTGCTCGACCGATGAACCTGTGTTGCACACCGGATCTGTTTGCTCTGTAATTTTCGCGTTACTCGCGTGCGCGAGAGTAAGCAGAAAGAGGGTCGGCGGTCTCCAAATTCTTGATGACCGTGCTGAGATATACCGATTCGGGATAAAAGGCTTTGTATTTAGTAATCTCTGCGCGATTCAAAACTTTGAAACCGTAGCGTTCGAACATTTTTTCCCCGCGCCGGCTCTCGAACGTGATAATCTGGCCACAAACGCGTTTTTCGCCGGAGCGATAGAGATAACTCAGATAGGCACTCATCAGCGCGCGCGTCGTCGAAACTTTCCGCGCTTCCGGCAATAAATTGATATGAAAATGGGGGACGCGCCGCGGCTGGGCGGGGACTTCACGCCATCCGTACATCAGTATCCACCGAATAAAACGACGCGAGCGGTCGTTGTAATGGAAATAACGGGTCAGCGCACGGAAAAATAGCCAGACGTTTTGATAAAGCGCATAAAGCTGGTTTTGCAGGGGCTTTCGAGAACCCAGCAGGTATCCGGAAATTTCGCCGTCTACCTCCAGCAGAAAACAGGATTCCGGTTCGTGATCGGTGTAGTAAGTGGTAAGAAAATCGGCGAACAATTCACGATCCTGATAAACAGGATCGATCGGCTCGCCGAGAAAGCCGGTATCGCAGCAAAGTTTTCTTACCGCCTCGCGATCTGAGCTGCGATACCCACGGATTAGATACGCCTGCTGGTCATCGTTCAGCATTTAGGTCGCGGTATTTTGCGCGAAGGTCGCAATAAATGCAAAACAGTTCGTCAAAGACACGCGGCCAGCTGTACAGACTTCGCGCAATGCGGGCGGCGTTCCTGCCCATTACTGCCAATTTTCTATCGCTGCAATCCTCGATCGCATTTACCAATGCGTCCGCGCTGTTTTCCAGTGCCCACGATTCCTGATCATGACAAATCACGTTGTCCATATAGCTACCGCGAATTCCCACTACTGGCGTCCCGCAGGCCTGGCACTCCAGCGCCGCGAGTCCAAATGTTTCCTGAACACCGGGATGCACGAAAAGATCGGCAGCACGATAAAACCCGGCCAGCTCGCACGGATCGGCGCAGTAGCGAATCCATGAAACGTTGTCAGTTCGCAATTGCACTTTACGGAGTTGCGTTCGGTCGGGGCCATCGCCGATCACAAGTAAGTGAAATTGATTGGGCCGGCGTCGTTGCAGAGTTTTGAAAGCGCGAAGCAAAGTCGCTGTGTTCTTCTCCTTCGACAGCCGGCCTACGTACAAAAGGAAATTTTGACCTGAACTGACGCCCAGCGAGCGCCGTATTGCTTCGGTTCCGGATCCATCGGGACGGAAGATTTCCGTGTTAACACCCAGACTAACCACGCGCACGTTGTGTACGCCCCAGTCACGCAGCACGCGGCCCAGCAGATCTGATGCGACGATCGTGGCGGCGTGCTGATTGTAGAGTTTGCGAACGTATGCGCGCGAAAGCTTCATCACCCGACGTGTCGCCCTTTTGCCCAGAAGTGTTGCGCTCTTTCGCACGTACGCTTCTGGAAAATGCGAGTGATAAAATCCGACAACAGGTACGCGCAAGCTTCGGCCGACTTTCAATGCTTTCCAGCCAAGCTGATACGGATCGGCTGACTCGATGACGTCCGGCTGTTCCCGGTCCAGGATCTCTTCCACGGCGCGAAGATTCAGCAGCGCGCGATATTGCGCGGTTCGCGAAACAACAGGAGAACGAATTGTGTAAACACGGGAGCGCCCGTTCGCTCTCAGCTTCGTCTTCGCGCCCGGAACAATAAGTACATGTTCGTAACGCGACGCGTGCCGGTGGATGTAATCGATCTTTTCATGAAGATAGCGCTTCACACCACCGCTTACCGGTGAGTAGAACTGGGTGAGATCGCAAATCTTCATCGAATTTGCGATTTACAACTTGCAATTTGCGATTTCGTCGCCGTTTTCTTTGATGCCGCCATCATCGCGACAATCTCACTTGCCTCGGTAAGCAAGGGATTAACTTTGGCTTGGTTAAGCAATTCCGTTTCGATTATCAGCTCGAGCCAAAACGCCGTTTCATCTGCTTCCTCCTCAACGATGCCGAGCTTGGCAATAAACTCGGGCTTCGACCGCGCCCGGCAAGCAGCGCGGTAATTAGCTGCTACGGACGTACCGCTCCTGATGATCTGGGCAGCGACCGCTCTTCCCTGAATTGTTCGTGGCAAAGCGTCAACAAGCTTGAAAATCCGCACTGCGAACTGCTTTGTTCGCTCCAGAAGTTGGCGCTCAGTCATTAATAAATCGCAATTCGCAAATCGTAAATTCAGTGGCTTTCCAAGCCGCTGACATATTTCTCCGCCTGCAGTGCCGCAGCACAACCCATTCCCGCAGCCGTGACGGCCTGCTTGTATACGCGGTCTGCTACGTCGCCAGCAATGAAAACGCCGCGAACTTTACTTTCTACTCCGTTCTTCGGAATTAAATAGCCCTCCGCATCCATGTCGAGTTTGCCTCGATACGCCTTTGTGTTGGGATCATGCCCGATCGCGACGAAAACGCATGCCACTTCCAGTTCGCGTTCCTCGTTCGTCTTGAGATTGCGCAACCGGACCGCGCGCATCTCGCCCTTTTCATCGGCAATGTACTTCGTCACCACGGTGTTCCAGATCGGCTCGATCTTCTTGTTCGCGAACACGCGCTGCTGCATGATCTTCGATGCCCGCATTTCGTCGCGACGATGAATCAGATAGACCTTTGAAGCGAATCGGGTGAGGAACGTCGATTCCTCCGCCGCGGAATCGCCGCCGCCTACCACGCAGACCGGCACATTTTTGTAAAATGCGCCGTCGCAAGTGGCGCAGGAGGTCAAGCCGTGACCGACCAACTTTTCTTCGTCGGCGAGCCCGAGATATCGCGCCGTCGCGCCGCTGGCGATAATGAGTGCCCGCGTCTGGAGCCATTCATCGTCGGCCTGGAGCCGGATATGCTTGTCGCCCGGTTCCAAGTCGGTCACTTCCGCGTACGAAAAACGGGCCCCAAATTTCTCGGCCTGCCTGTGCATGTTCAAAATCAGCTCCGGCCCATCGATTCCGTCGGGAAAACCGGGATAATTTTCCACCAACGTTGTCGTTGAGAGTTGCCCGCCAGGCTGTCGCCCCTCCAGCACCAGGGGACTAAGGTTCGCGCGCGCCGCGTAAATTGCTGCAGTCAGCCCAGCGCAACCGCTCCCGACAATGATCACTTTCTCCATCGATAAATTTAGCACAGGACGCAAGTTTTGAGGCCGCCTCACGAACGTCATGCTGTAACGCGCACATTAATCCTGTGAAGACCGCTCACACCGGAGAACGGGCCGCGATCTTCTTCCCATTCCTGCACGTCGCCTTCTCCATCCGTGGCACGGATCAGAAGCCCGTAATCACCGGCCGCAGCGGGAGTCCACTGTGTTTTCCAAAGCGACCACGCCAGATTTCCACCGGAGTAATAAATTTCAGCGTCGTTCCAAATCTTGCCATCATCGAAACTGACCTCAACGCGAGAGATGCCGCGATTCCCGCCGAAAGCAATGCCTTTCACTTCGATCGGAGCAGTCAATTTGCCTAACGACACAAACGCCCAATCTTCAGGCACATCGATCCTCGATCGCGTCGGCACAATGAAATCGGGTCCCCATCCCTGTGCCTCGTAAAATCCCTTCGCGTTCGCGTCGGTCACTTCAACTCTGGTGAGCCATTTCACGTTTTTCTCGCCAAAGTAGCCCGGCACAATCACGCGCAAGGGATAACCGTGCCGATCCGGCAAGGGCACGCCGTTCATCTCGTAAGCAAGTAATGTTGTTGGCTCCATCGCTTTCTCCAACGGGATTGTGTCGGTATAATTGTCGACTCCATACAGGCGGACACGCGCTGCGCCGGAAAGCACGCCAGCCTGGTCTAGCAAATCGCGCAGTGGAACACCTTTCCAGACGGCGTTGCTAATCAGGCCCGCGTCCAAGCCATTGCTGATGCACATGAGGGTTGTTTCCTGCGTAGTCGTTGTAAATCCGGTCAGATCCTGGAATCGCCAGGCCGCCGGGTTTTGCACGAGCCCATTGATTTCAAGATGCCATACGTCGATGTCCACTTTCGGATCGATGACGTTTTTGGTGACGCAATAGAACAGGTCGTTAGGCGTTATCGGCTGAACAATATCGCCCTTGTACTGTGTGCCATCGTAGCCGAAAGTTGCGGCGCGATATAGTTTGCGCGCCATCGCCGCGGCGCCACCGGCCACTGCGAGGCCAATTGCGCCCAGCACAAACGCGCGTCGTCCCATGCTGGGGGTGAATTCCTTGGTAGGAACATTGCGCTGCGTTGTGTCGCCGCGGCGATGGGAGTGGGCCGTCCCCATCGTCAAGAATTGGAAGCCCGTTACCAGCGTGCGTTCGAACAAAAAGACGCACAATGCGAAGCCGATCAGTGTGACGAGCCGCGCGACCTGAATCGGCAGACCAATGTAACTCGTGCCCAGCACGGGCCAGAGTGCGATCGCAAATACCACCAACGGCAGCAAGACCAAGATCAGTATCGTCCAAATCGCAGGGACACCATTGCGAGCCCGCCGCATGAACAATCCGAAAATTACTCCACCGATCGCACCGACCACTAGTTGACCGGCAATTGTCGATCCGACCCCGAGTTGCTTGAGATGATTGTAACCTCCCACTTTGCCCATGAGCGACAGAAACGGTCCCGGCGGAATGAACACGGAAAGCCGATCGCCGATGATCACGAGCGGTGTCGCCGCGCCGAGTGTCGCCAGCAATAACATCGCAGTCGTCATCACAACTGCGGCCACTGATCCGGCCAGCAGGCCGGCGGAGATGGCTTTTGTTTTGCTCATCGGGGCAACTATGAGTTGTAGAGGCGTTTGTCGCGACGAACGCCTGCTTTTTGTGGTTTAATGCTTTGATGCAAACGCCGCCACAACAATTTCACTTTGGTGCCGCGAGAATCTTGCGCCCTCGTTCCACAATCATCTCGGACGTCACCTGCTTCATGCAGGCATGATCGAAAGGGCATTGGCTCAGGCGGCGGTAATTGCACGGAGAACAGGGCAGGTCCACGCGCACGACAGACTCCGGCCGCTGATACGGGCCAATGTGAACGGGGTTTGTCGGTCCAAATACACTGACCATCGGTTTATTGAGTGACGCGGCGACATGCATCGATCCCGAGTCGTTGGTAACGGTCACGACGGCGCGTCGGATCAGTCCCGCCAGATCTGCTGGAGTAGTTTTACCGCAAAGATCAATCGTCCCCGGCGCCGCAGCAGCGATTTGCCGGCATCGCACCTCATCGCGTTTGGTACCCGCGAGAGCAACGGCAAACCCTTGGCGAAGATATTCGCGCGCGACACCTGCAAATCCGTCGATGGTCCAGTGCTTTGTTTCCCAAATTGTACCCGGCACAAGGACAACGAGCGGTTTGCCGGCAGGCACGCCGTGCTCCAGTAGCAATCGCTCGACGGTCTTGACGGTCTCCGGTGAGAGATGGATTGCCAGGTCTGGCGGTTCATCATCGAACCCAAGCAACGATCCAACCCACAGGTAACGATCGATCGCATGAACATCGAGCGTGGGAATGGGAATACGATGAGTGTACGCGATCCAGGAACCTTCGCGGGCGCCGCGCCAGCCGTGGTTTGGAATGTTCTTGAGATCGTGCTCGGCAGAAACTGTGCGCGAGAATTTGATCGGTCGATCAAATCCGATGCGCACTCGCGCGCCACTGATGAGTGCGAACAAAGCCGAACGCACCTGCCCATGCATATCGACTACCAGATCGTATTTCGCGCGCCGGATTTGTTTGAGCAGATCCAGGAAGCCTAGCGTCGCGCGCCATCTCTGGCCCGGTTTCGAGAAATCTCGACGCGCAAAGAGAACGACATTCGACAGCGCAGGATGATAACGAACGACCTCCGCATTCTCCGGCGTGATCAACCAGTCAATTCGCGCACGCGGATAGCGCGCACGCAATTTCACCAACACCGGAATCGTATGCACAACATCGCCGAGCGCGGACGGTTTGATCAGCAAAATGCGCGAGAACTCAGCGGTTTGCAGACCGGACTGCAGACCATCGTTGTTCTCTGCTGTTTCGATGTGACGTTTCAATTTGCGAAGCTATCACAGGGGGGAGCGCATTTCTAAGCCCCACCGGGTAAGACGCCTCACCCCGTGCGCGCCGTTTTGTGACTTTCTATACGGCGCGCAAAGGACTGCGCGCCCTCCCCAGTCCGATTGGGAACGCGCTTTGCTATAATGCCTATGCCGCCTTCTTCTCGCCCGATAATGCGCCGCGGATTTTTTTTATCCACGCCGAAAAACGATGGCGGTTTTGCTCACGCCGCACCACAGCGTCGCTCGTCACCCAGTTGAACTGAATGACGCGACGCGGGCCCGAAAACGGCTTGTGGCCGTGCCACGAATTATTGCTGCGACGGAATGCCAGCAGCGTCCCTTCGGTTGGCGGAACTTCCAGAATCATATCTTCCAGATCATTTCCGGAACGCAGCAACCGAAGCCGGCCACCGGACGATTCCCAACCAGCATTCATATAGATCAGGATTGTGATGATTTTCGTCTCCGAATCGGTGTGGATCTTGCCATCTTTTTCGCTGCATCGCCCGCGCACGGTGATCATGTCGGGCCGATCGGTCAGATCGATGCCGAACTTTTCCTCGAACGCTTTACGAAATTCTTCGCTGCGCATTTCCTCGACCAGGTTTGAAAATGCCGAGCCGTAAGTAACCTCGCCCAGCGGAAAGCTGCCGGGCCGATCTACCTGTGGATAATCGTTGTGTATCGCCGAACGCGCATCGGCCTTCACAAATTCAGGCACGATTAAAAACTCAAACGGCTCACTGGTAAGCGGCGTGGCACGGAACCTTTCCAAGTCGAGCATTGAACCCATGGACGATGCTACACCAAGGAACGACGGCTTCCAAGCCCGTCGAGCAACGCAACCGCCGGGAAGCCCGTCACTCCTTTGGGCTCAACGCCACGCGCACGAGTGTTGCGATGATGCGCGTGCCGGCGACCAGCGTGCCACGCACGGTGCCGGACACTTTCGATTCGCCACCGGTGCGATTGCGGTGATTCACCGGGATTTCAAGAATGCGGAGATTAGCGCGAGCGGCTTTCATCTGCATCTCCAGATTCCAACCGTAGGTTTCCTCGCGCATATCAAGCGCTGTGAACGCGTCGCGTCGGATCGCTCGAAACGGGCACATGTCTGTATAACGAACGCCGTAGAGAAGTTGCATGATCCATCCGGCAATTCGTCCGGATAAAATTTGCTGGAAATTCATGCTGCCGGGTTCGCGTTTTCCGCGCGTGCGCGAGCCGATTACGAAGTCGTACGTTCCGCGCGCGATCGGCTCCACGAGCTCCGGAATGAATGCTGGAATATCGCTGCCGTCGCCATCGAGAAACACTACGACGTCGCATTCCGGTGAAACCGCGCGAACGCCCGCGGCGCATGCACGGCCATATCCTCGCGGCGCACTGATCACACGCGCGCCGACTTCACGTGCTCGCTCAGCTGTGCGATCAGTGCTGTTGTTGTCGACGACAATCACTTCCGTGACCAGGCCTGTTGCCAGGCATTCGCGAACCACATCGGCGATCGGCTCCTCCTCGTTCAACGCCGGAATGACAACGGAGACGTTGCTCATTGCAAAACGAACCGTGCACTTGTGAAGTAAATCGCCAGCGCAACGAAGTCGGCTAACACGAGCGTGATCGGACCCGCGGCAATTTTGGGGTCGAGCTTGAACCAATGCAGAAGCGAAGGCACGGCCAAACCGAATGCGCATGCCGTCACCAGCGAGAGCATAATGCTTCCGCCGATAACAGCTGCCGCGCGGAAATCGTGGCGCCATGCCCAGGCGATGATGCAAACGGCGAACCCGCACGAAATGCCGAGAAGCGCAGCGGTGGCCACTTCGCGACGAAACGCTGACGCGAGCCAATCCCAACTTACACTCACCGAGCGCAGCGCATGAATCGTCACGCTCATCGTTTGCATGCTAACGCTTTCGTTTAATCCCAGCACCATCGTGAGAAAAAACGCTATGATCAGACTACCGGCCAGAGTTGCCTCGAAGAAGCCCGACAAAATGGCTGAGACCGTTCCGCCTGTCACCGTAACGAGCAGCCACGGGAAACGAAATCGAAAGGCGCGCCAGGCCGATACACCACGAATCTGTTCCAGGCGAAAACCGAGCGCCTCGAAAAACTCCGGATCGACCGGCATTGTCTCGCGACCACGATCCTGAGTATCGCCAGCTTCCAAAATTTCTTCGGCAAACAAGTTCGCGTCGACGATTCCAACAATGCGCCGTTGTTCGTCCACAACCGGAAAAGCGAGAAATTTGTAAAGCACGAAGAATTCGCAAGCGTCGAGCAACGTTGCCTTCGCCGGAACGGCCACCACGCGTCGCACCATCACTTCGTGCAGCGGGGTTTCCAGCGGAGCGGTCAGCAGGCGTCGGGTCGGCACCACGCCCACAAGTCGTTTCTCTTCGTCAATGGCGTAGAAATAAATTACCCGCTCGCCCACGCCTTCGCGCCGAATCCGCTCCAGCGCTTTGCCAACCGTCATGTTCGCGTCCAGTAGCGGAAAATCTTTCCGGGCATGCTGGACGACCGGTGCGTCAAAATCCGAAATGCCCTTGGCTAGGTTCATCTGGCTACGCGATGAACAATGCCTTTGTTCTTCAAAATTTCGCTGGCTTCGCTGAAGTAATCGCGAATGTCCGACTGTTTTCTAATCCAGTCGATGTAACGCGACATGCCCTCGTTGAGATCGACGATTGGCTTGTAACCAACAGAGCGCGCCAGGCTCGTATCGCTGGTGAGATGGCGCATTTCGCCCGGACGAAACTCGCCGTTGACCTCAGGCGCGATGTCGATTTTCAGAATGTCGGAAAGTCGTTCGGCTACCTCGCGAATCGGTGTGCCGCGGGCGCTGCCGATGTTTACCGGCAGCCCATCGAGCTTGTCTGTTTCGGCAGCAAGCAAATTGGCGCCCGCAATATCTTCGACAAAGGAAAAGTCGCGCGTTTGTTCCCCGTCTTCGTAAAGCACCGGCGGCAGATTATTCAGCAGACGTGTGCAAAAAATCGCAATCACCCCGGTGTATGGATTGAAGATCGATTGGCGGGGTCCGTATGTGCAGGAGTAACGCAGCGCGACTGTGGGGATGCCAATTTGTTTTCCCCAGAGCAGCACAAGCCGCTCCTGATCAACTTTCGTCAGCCCGTAAACAGTTTCTCCCCCGATCGGCGCGTTCTCCGGCGTCGGAATGCTTTTTGTTATTGTCCCGCAAATCGGGCAGTGCACCTGCCAATCTCCGTTACGCAATTGCTCGATCGGACGCACGCGTGGAAAGACCAACCCATGCGTCGGACATTCGCCCGCACCTTCGCTGTAAACAGCCTGGGAGCTGGCGACGACGATCTTTTTGACCGGAAAATTTTTCTCGCGAATGACCTCAAGCATCTGTGCCGTGCCGAACGAATTCACGTGCACATATTTCGCGATCTCCGGCATGTAACCACCGTACGCGGCTTGGTGAAAAACGACGTCGATTCCATCGAGCGCGGCAGTAATCGTATCGCGATTTCGCATGTCGCCCTGGATGAACTCCGCCTTTGAATTTATCCAGACCGGCTTTCCACGCCGGTGCGTTTGGGGTTCGAGGTTGTCCAGTGCGCGCACCTGCCAATCCTCGCGCAGCAGAAGATCTACAATATGAGAGCCGATTAAGCCGGCAGCGCCGGTGACGAGTGCGCGTTTCGTCATCCCTTTCTGTAGCGGCGGTCTCTGACCGTCGCAAACGCCTGGCCGGCGCTCACACAGCGCCGCTACAGTTCTCTCTGCCTGGTGAGTTTAGCTAAAAATTCCCGCGTGTGTGGCGCGACATCTGCCGGCGCTTTGTCGGTCAACAATTCGTTGCACAAACGGCGCAAGCTCGCGTCGTCATCGACATCATAACCGCGCCGCAGAAGTTTGATTTCTAGCCCGATCTCGGTTGCACGCTGGATCGTCTGATCGAGCACGCGCTCGGTGCTCCAATCAATTTGCTGAAACAAGTGCCGATGCGGTTTCTTCACTCCAATCAAGTAATATCCTCCGTCATCACTTGGACCGAGCACAACGCGGTCGCCGCTCGTGTTTAGAAGTTCGACAGCTTCGGCAAAGTTTTCGGCAGGTACAGTGGGGCTATCGGAATCGATCAGACAAACCGCTTCAAAACCGCACTTGAACAAATCCCCTACGGCGAAATCGAGGCGCTCACCGAACTTATTCCCGCGTTGTGGCAACAAATGAAAATCAGCTGGCAGAATATCGATGTAAGCCGATTCAGCGCCGACGGGCGTGTAAACCCCGATTCCGAACGCCGCTGCAGCCGCTTCACTAAACGAAGCGTTCTCCTGAGTTTTGAACGCTGCGTTGCCCGGAGGGCGACCGCTACAGGCTTTTGTAATCGCAACTGCTGTGTCGCGCAGGAAACATTTGTTCAGCTCCGCGGCTTCCTCCAGCGTTAGCGGCGGGACCAATCGCGTTTTCACCCGGCCGGCCTGCGGCGCTTTGGTCATGATTGCCAACGCACAAAGACCTCTCGCGTCGTGATCGCGAAGATTTGGATCGAGAACACGAAACGGGTTCATCCGTGAGTTAAAAAGTTCTTCACATTTCAGGAAGATGATTTGAGTTTTCTTTTCACAGAATTTCTTCTTCTAAGGTGCGTGAATAACATGAATCTATCTCGGCGAGTCCCCTCGCGAAAATGGGTGCAAAAGAGTTGTTGATAATATCTTTGGGCAACAACGACAAATGTTCGCAGTCGAAACCCACCGCCAGTTATTGGACGTTATTCAAAGTTATTAGCGAATTGCTCGAAGATGCTTTAACAAATTCGGAATGCATAGCGGAAGGGCATTAAAGCGATGCGGGGACGCATTGCAGGCCGAAAGCGCTTCGCGCAAAACAAAATCGCGCGTGTGCGTCGTCGTATCGCTTTTGCTTCTAGGAAATTCAGCAGTATTCGGCGCCGATGACAAACCGCTTTGGCAAATCCAGCGAACACTTGCGTCGAAAAAATATGTCGACCTAACGCATGAGTTTGCGCCTGGAATTCCGCGCTGGCCTGGTTTTCCGGATGAAACGCGCAAAACAATTTACTGGTATGATAAGCATCCGGACACAAAGGGATCTGGTTTCTTCGCAGAAATCTTCACTCACGTCGGCCAATGGGGCACACACGTTGATCCACCGGCGCATTTCATCAAAGGTCTCCGGACGGTTGATCAGATCGACCCAAAAGAAATGATCCTGCCGCTGGTTGTAATCGATGTTCATGAGGAAGTGGCAAAAAATCCTGATTACACGCTTTCGCTCGACCGAGTGAAGCAATGGGAGAAAAATCATGGCCAAATTCCCGCCGGCGCTTTCGTGGCGATGCGCACCGATTGGTCGAAGCGCTGGCCTGACGCTGCAAAAATGGAAAACAGAGACCTCAATGGCGTGGCGCATTATCCCGGCTGGAGCCTGCCTGCACTGAAGTATCTCTATGAGGAACGCAAGATCACTGCGTCAGGTCACGAAACAACCGATACTGATCCGGGGCTCGCCACGACTAAGGAAGATTACTCACTGGAGACTTACATCTTGAGCACGAACCATTATCAAATCGAGTTGCTCACTAATCTCGATCAAGTTCCTGAAGCGGGCGCGCTGGCAGTGGTCACCTTTCCGAAACCGAAAGGCGGATCCGGTTTTCCCGCGCGGGTATTTGCGATTCTGCCTTGAGGGGCGGCCCAAGTTCCGGGGAGCGCACGCGGCTCGCGTGCACGTCTCGGGGCCCTCGCCGACACGCTCCTTCTGTTCTCACGGATTCACGAATTTCATTTTGCGTCTGACTCAACAATTTGCGATTGCTCGGGGAGCGATCGCTCTCCGGAATTACAGCAATTGATATGGATCGACGTCTATGGTGACAATGACGTCTTCAGGAAACGGGAGTTTGTCGAGAGTTTCGCGGATGCGCCGGCTCAGGCGCATGATGGCTTCGCCGCGAATCAAGATGTGAAAACGAAACTGGCCTTGTAGTTTTTCCAGTGGCGCGGGCGTTGCATCGCCCAGGATGAATTCTTCGGGCAACGCTTCGCTCAACCGACGCTTTAATGTTTCGGCCGAAAGTTTCGCGCGAGCTTCGTGCCCGGACCGCACGGTAATTAGAACCGCATGGTCAAACGGCGGGAAATCGCAACGTTCACGAAATTCGAGCTCCTGCTGGAAATAGCCGGCGAAATCGTGGTGGCGCGCAAATTGAATCGAGGGCGAAAATGGAGTGTATGTTTGTACGAAAACTTCGCCGGGGGTTTCGCCTCGACCGGCGCGTCCGGCCACTTGAGTCAGAAGTTGAAATGTGCGTTCGCCGGCGCGGAAGTCGGGCAGGTGCAGAGCGAGATCAGCGTTGATGATACCGACAAGTGTCACGTTCGGGAAATGCAGCCCCTTCGCGATCATTTGTGTGCCGACGAGAATATCGATTTTGCCGGTGCGAAAGTTTCGTAGCGTCTCGCGGTACGCTTCCTTCCGAGTCATCGAATCGGCGTCCATGCGGCGCACCGCTGCCTGGGGAAAAATCTGAGCCACGGTTGCTTCCACTTTCTCAGTACCGAAGCCATGATAAATCAGCGCATCTTGTCCACAGGCTGGGCATTTTTTGGGAACAGCGGCGGTGTGCCCGCATAAATGGCAGCTCAATCGTCCTGCGACTGATGGCTGCCGATGAAAAGTGAGCGCGACACTGCAATTCGGACAATTGCGTGCTTCACCGCAATTGCTACACAGCAGCGATGTTGAAAACCCGCGTCGGTTTAAAAACAAAATCGTCTGCTCTCGTTTTTCGAGACGATCGGCAATGGCTTGCGACAACTTTTCGGACAGAATGGCAGTTTTCTTTCCTCTCCGTCGCTCCTGGCGCAAATCGACGACGCGTATCAGCGGCATCTGGTTTTGATCCACACGCTCTGTGAGCGTAACAAGCCGGTACTTTCCAACTGTCGCGTTATGATAACTCTCCAATGACGGCGTAGCGCTTCCCAGCACGACCACGCACTTCTCGATCTTCGCGCGGACGACGGCCACGTCGCGGGCGTGATAGCGCGGCGCTTCCTCCTGTTTGTAGGTCGTCTCGTGTTCTTCATCCACAACGATCAGTCCGAGATTCTTCAGAGGCGCGAACACCGCGCTGCGCGCGCCGATCACAATCCGCGCCCGGCCAGAATGAATTTTGTGCCATTCATCGTGCCGCTCGCCCTCCGACAAATGACTATGCAAAACAGCGACGTCGTCCTGCGCCTCGGCGAATCGGCCCTTGAAGCGTTCGACTGTTTGCGGCGTAAGCGAAATTTCGGGGACGAGAACAATTGCTGTGCGTCCGCGGTCGAGCGCCGCGCGGATGGCCTGCAGATAAATTTCGGTCTTGCCGGAACCCGTGACGCCGTGAAGCAAGATCGGACGCGCGTTCTCAGGTGCGTCGAGTGCTTGCGCGACTTCTTTTAACGCGTGCGTTTGCTCTTCGTTCAGAACGAGATTTGACGTTGCAATGAATTGTTCGTCGCCATGCGGATCGCGCACCACCGCCTCTTCGCGCAGCTCAGCAAGTCCACGTTTTACGAGCGCGCGTAACGTCTGGTTATCCAGTGAAGTTTGCCGCAGGAGCTCCGTGGCCCGTATTGGCTTTTCCAGCTTCGAGATGGCCTCCAATAATTCGGCCTGCCGCGGCGCCCGCCTTCGCAATTTTTCAATTTCGCTCCGGTCGAGGTTGTGAGCAGGTTGGACGAACAACTGTTTCTTCCAGCTGACTTCCGCGCGCCGGATCACTTGCGGAAGCACGCTACGCATTACCGCTTCGACCGGGCAGCAATAGTACGTGCCGATCCACCTCGCCAGTTCGAGCAATTGCTCCGTCAAAATCGGTGCATCTCCTACGATGGCTTCGATCGGCCGGATGCCTTTGGCGTCGCTTTGCTCTGGGATCGCAACGACGGTTGCCAATGCGGATTTGTCGCGAAACGGTACCCGCACACGCGAGCCGACGCCAACGCGTCCGGCTAAGGTTTCCGGCACCGAATAATCGAGCTCGCGATGGATTGCCCGATCAACGATCACGCGAATGTAGCGCGTCCGATCCTCATGATTCATGCTCGTGCTTGTGCCCGTAATTCTGTAATCGGCTATTGTAGCACGAGTTGAATGATACAATTCCTGTTCAAACTGGTTCTGTGCGTGTTGCTGGCAATCGCTGCGGCTTTTGCTTATCTCACACTGAAATCCGGAGATCCGCTCTACACGTTTTACGAATGGATGAGCCCGGCCCGATTTCATCAGTACGATCGGCTCATCCGTAGCGTTGCGTTAGAACACCATCTGGATCCGATGCTGGTGAAGGCCGTCGTCTGGCGAGAGAGCCGGTTCGATCCGAAAAAACATGGCAGCCATGGCGAGCGCGGGCTGATGCAGGTGACCGAACGAGCAGCTAACGAATGGGCGCGTGAAAACAAAATCGCGGGTTTCAATGCGGATCAACTTTTCGACCCAAAAAAAAATCTGGAGGCGGGTAGCTGGTATTTGCATCGTGCCATGCAACGCTGGACCCATCAGCCCGATCCAATTCCTTTCGGGTTAGCGGAATACAACGCCGGCGCCAGTCGTGCACAGCGTTGGAGCGGCGGAAACGGCATGGCTGAGATATCGGAACGCCAGTTTCTTCAAAACATCGATTTCCCCGCAACGCGCAGATACGTGGAATCAATTATTGATCGCTACAATTTCTATAAACGCCGCGGAAGCATGTGACGAGAGACAGTGTGTGGCAGATCATGGGGTTGGTAGTCATCTTATTTTCGGACTTGTGCAGCAAAAAACTCCAACTAAAGTTTGCGACCTTCGTTGAGGGAAAATGGGACGCAAACATCACATGCGAATTTCTGTTTTGTTTTGCGTCCTTTTGGGACTTGCGGTGGCTGCCGGGGTCAGATTGTCAGGACAGACGAC
>DATDFM010000178.1:0-10951 GCA_036522635.1 Candidatus Udaeobacter sp.
GGGTCTGGTGGGCGGCGCCGTATTTCTATTTTCAAAGAGGATACTAAGTCGCTGACAAAAAAAAATCCGCAATAAACGACAAACACAGGAAGTTCGTGATCGCAGAATGCGATCGCCAGCACTCAAAATGAGTGCGATCCCGAATCCTCCGTCACTGCGCGCCATCATTATTTTTCTTACCACTAAGTAGTCGGCAATCCAGTATTATATCGAAGATCGATATTTCTTATGTACTTGTCGCCATGGCGTCGGTTGGAAGAACAAGATGGGCCATTGCCGAGGGATATATCCCAGGCCAGAGCCACGGACCCTCCCCGGAGATGACCAGCCATGAGGCGTGCTGCATCCTGAACGCTTCCGCAACAGACGCCCACGTTTCGATCACAATTTTTTTTGAAAACCGTGACCCGGTTGGCCCCTACCAATTTACGATCGCCTCCCGGCGCACCAAGCATCTGCGCTTCAACAATTTTGACCACCCGGAGGTAATTCCGCGAGACACGCCTTACTCCAGCTTAATCGAATCGGATGTGCCGATCGTTGTACAGCACACGCGACTCGATTCGCGCCAGTCCGAAAATGCGTTGCTCACGACGATAGCTTTTCCATGCGATTGAGCTTCCGCATCCGATTCAAATATGGGGGCTCAGAGGGGAAGGCCTATGACAACTCAAAATGTCAGCGATTTTCTGATCAACCGAATCCAGGAATGGGGTCTAAAGCGGATTTACGGTTATCCCGGTGACGGAATTAACGGGATCATGGGGGCGCTGGAGCGCGCCGACGGAGCAGTCGAATACATCCAGGTCCGACACGAAGAGATGGCGGCGTTCATGGCATGCGCGCATGCGAAGTTCACAGGGGAAGTAGGCATTTGCCTCGCGACGTCCGGCCCTGGAGCGATCCATTTGTTAAACGGGCTTTACGACGCAAAAATGGATCACGCCGGAGTGATGGCAATTGTTGGGCAACAGGCGCGCGCCGCACTTGGCGGTGATTATCAGCAGGAAGTCGATCTCATCAGTTTGTTTAAGGATGTCGCACACGAATACGTGCACATGGCATCAACTCCGGCACAGGTCCGTCACTTGATCGATCGCGCAATTCGCATTGCAAAGGCGGAGCGCACTGTCACCTGCGTCATCGTTCCGAACGATGTGCAGGAAATGTCGGCGGTGGAAACGCCTCCGCGGAAGCATGGCACGATTCATTCGGGCGCCGGCTACGCGCCGCCGCGAGTTATTCCGAAAGATATCGACCTTCGGCGAGCAGCTGAGGTCCTGAATGCTGGCGAGAAAGTGGCAATGCTTGTGGGTGCTGGAGCTTTGCAAGCCGCAGACGAAGTGATTGAGATCGCAGATGTCCTCGGCGCGGGCGTGGCGAAGGCGTTGCTCGGAAAGGCGGTAATCCCGGACGACCTACCGTTTTGCACCGGTCCCATTGGATTACTCGGTTCCAAACCGAGCTGGGATATGATGAACGACTGCGATACCCTGCTGGTGGTCGGCTCCAGTTTTCCGTATTCGGAATTTCTGCCAAAAGAAGGCCAGGCGCGTGGCGTGCAGATCGATATCGACCCGAAGCTGGTGAGCGTGCGTTACCCAATGGAAGTGAATCTTGTCGGCGACAGCGCCGAGACCGTGCGTGCACTGATTCCGTTGTTGAAGCGCAAAGGAAATCGAGAATGGCGAAAGAAGATCGAGGATGGCGTCGCCGAATGGTGGAAGGTGTTGGAGGCGCGCGCGATGAACGATGCGAACCCGATTAATCCCCAGCGCGTATTTTGGGAATTGTCGCCGCGATTGCCGGACAATTGCATCATCGTCGCTGACTCCGGCTCAGCCGCGAACTGGTTCGCGCGCGATTTGAAGATCCGCCGAGGCATGATGGCGTCACTATCGGGAAATCTGGCAACAATGGGGCCAGGGGTGCCTTACGCGGTCGCCGCTAAATTTGCATATCCCGATCGCGTGGTGATCGCCACAGTCGGTGACGGCGCGATGCTAATGAATGGAATCAACGAAGTGATTACGCTTGCAAATCACTGGAAGGAATGGAGCGATCCTCGTCTCATCATTATGGTTTTGGCGAATCTTGATTTGAATCAGGTGACCTGGGAGCAGCGGGTGATGGCAGGTGATCGCAAATATGAGCTGTCTCAGAAGGTTCCTTCGTTTGATTTTGCGCGTTACGCCGAAATGCTCGGGTTAACCGGCATTCGGGTCGATAAGCCAGAGCAAATCGCACCCGCGTGGGAAACGGCTTTGACGGCATCGCGTCCGGTCATCATTCACGCGATCACCGATCCGGAGGTCCCCACATTGCCGCCACACATCACATTCGAGGAGGCGAAAAAATTCACTGAATCCATGATCAAAGGTGACCCACGTCGCGGGCACATTCTTAAGCAGACCTTCATGGAAGCAGTCGAAAGTTTTCTGCCCCACAAAAAATGAACTTCCGGGGGCGCATGCGCCTCGCGTGGACTTTTCGGCGCCCTCCTGAAAAACATTACGAAAAGAAAACTTCAAAACCGACATAACCCGCCAGGAGCGTTTGGCGAGGGCGCCAAGCGCAGCAGGCGAGGCGCGTGCGCTCCCCAAACAATGAACGCGCCTGTCGGGGAGATGTGGTAGGGGGCGACCGCCGGGCGCGCCAAATTCGTGCATGAAAACACATGTAGATGCAGTTCCGATCAAGAGTCTTCGCGTGTCCGCGTATACAATTCCCACTGAAACTCCAGAAGCGGATGGCACTCATGACTGGGACAGCACAACCATCGTTATTGTCGAGGTAAGCGGCGGCGGAAAAGAGGGGCTCGGTTACACGTATGCTGACTCTGCGGCGGCAGCGCTGATACGGGAAACCTTAACGAAAGTCGTTGTCGGGCGAGATGCGATGTCTGTGCAGAGCGCGTGGCGGGCGATGCTCCGATCGATTCGTAACCTTGGGCGACCCGGCATTTGCGCGATGGCGATTTCCGCTGTGGACACGGCGCTTTGGGATTTGAAGGCCCGCATCCTCGATTTGCCTCTCGTAACGTTGTTAGGTCAGGTTCGCGACGCATTGCCGGTTTACGGCAGTGGTGGTTTCACAAATTATTCAGACGAACAGTTGCACGATCAGTTTTGCGGCTGGGCAGCGCAGAGCATTCCCGCAGTGAAAATGAAGATCGGCCGAAGCGCCGCCGCCGATAGAAAGCGCGTTGCCGTAGCGCGCGCCGCGATCGGCGAAGATGTCAGACTTTTTGTCGACGCCAATGCCGGGTATTCGCGCAAGGAAGCGCTCCTGCAAGCGTGCGCCTTCGAAAGATTTAACGTCACCTGGTTCGAAGAGCCGGTTTCATCGGACGATCTCGAAGGTTTAAAATTCATTCGGGACCGCGTACCTGCTGGAATGGAGGTCGCAGCGGGCGAATACGGTTATGATCTGGATTATTTTCGGCGAATGCTTGATGCGAGTTCGGTCGACGTCTTGCAGGCGGATGCGACCCGGTGCAGCGGGTTCAGCGGATTTCTTCAGGCGGCGATACTCTGCGATGCACATCACATTCCGCTCTCATCGCATTGCGCGCCTGCGCTCCACGTGCACATCGGCTGTGCCACGCCGGCCGTGCGACATGCCGAATATTTTTATGATCACGTCCGCATCGAGCGAATGATTTTCGATGGTGTAAGAGAACCCATTAACGGCGCGCTGCGACCGGACCTGACGCGATCCGGCGTGGGCCTCGTTCTCAAATCGATCGACGCGCAGAAATTTGCGGTGTGACCCATAACCTATTTCTTCAGTTCGGTCAGTGATTTGATCATTTCGGCGGCACGCGTCCGAATCTCGCGGCGATGAGCGGCTGCCAAAGCTGCCACAAGCTTGGTACCTCTGGTGGTGAGCTTTACGTAAACGTATCGCCGGTCACCGTCTCCTTTGCGTTTGGTCAGCAGCTTTCGCGCAGCAAGTTTATCGGTGAGGCTCACTGCGGTGTGATGTTTTACTTGGACGCGCTCGCTGAGTTGTCCAACAGTCATACCTTGGTTGGTAGAGAACGCCCTTATCGCAAGCAAGGCTTCGTACTGTTCGGGCGTGAGCTTTGCTTCGCTGCGCAGGAGCTCTTTGCTGAACCGTAGAAATTTTCGAAGTACATAACGCAGCGATGCCAAACGGCGGTAATCCTGCAGGGTAAGCAATGCACTCATGAGTTTGCGGCGACCGGCGGGTATTATATCGGCCAGTGATTATTTGCACGGCCAATTTGTTCGATAAAAAGCGGCTCACCGGTTAGGTTCGGTAGGATTTTTCTGATGGCTGAATCCGGCATTCCCCCGATAGCCGACATTAAAAAAATGATTGCCCAATATATATCGATGATCGATATTTGTTCGAAATTGAGAAGGCGCCGGCGAGCTTATGAGCCAGATGATCGTCGCTTTGCCAATGCCAACAACTCAAGGAGAGAGGGTGCCACAGCGCTCAAGGACAGTCCTGGTTAGGCAGCATTTCACAAGAGCGTCCCGCTGCTATTGACTCGGGACTGCGAGCGAGCAGCCGACCACGAATCGGCCTGCCGCCCTCTCTCCATTGATGGCCATCAATGCAACGCCGGAGCCTTCGCAACAGCGCAGGCAAAAAACATCAAAACGGCGAATACATCCAACGTTCACGCGCAGCGGTGTAGAATTTTGCGATCTAATTATGTGAACCAATCAACTTCTCAACCACAGCAAGCCAGCGATTTCTCCATCGAAAAATACGGCGACAAAACGGCGGAAAAGGAAGAGTGCGAGGAACAGTTACTTGCGGAATACGCGACGATGCTCGGATTTTATGTAACCAGCGTCGTAGTGCTGACTGGTTTGGCGAAAAAACAGAGCCGCTTGCGACGGCAATTCGGTCTGCTGGATCTGGCATTGCTTGGCATAGCCACTCACAAATTGAGCCGCATCGTCGCCAAGGATCGGATAACAAGCATTCTCCGCGCGCCTTTTGTGAGTTATATTCGCAGCGCCGGGGCGGGCGAAGTGGAAGAGGAACCACGGGGCCATGGTATACAACGCGGTATTGGCCATCTGATTTCCTGTCCGTATTGCACAGCGCCCTGGTCTGCAACGGCCCTTGCCTTTGGCTTTCTCTATGCACCGCGTGTGACGCGATTTTTCGCCGGGATTCTAGCAAGTGTTGCGATGTCCGACTTTTTGCACCGCGCATATCTCGCGGCCAAAGAAAACACGTAGGGCGAGGAAGCTCTAAACCAGGGGATGAACGGGCTGGTAAATGTTAACGTAAACGCGCTCGAAACCGAGTTGCAGCAAACGGTCCGAGGTGAAGTTCGTTTCAGTGAGGGCGACCGCGCCCTTTACTCCACTGACAGCTCAAATTACCGGCAAATCCCGATCGGCGTTGTCATTCCACGGGATCGTGCTGACGTCATTGCAACCGTTGCTGCGTGCCAAAAATTCAGAGCTCCCATCACGTCCCGTGGAGGCGGCACCAGCCTGGCGGGGCAATGCTGCAATGCTGCGGTGATTATCGATTTCACCAAATATATGAATCGGGTAATCGAGATCGATGCAGAAAACAAACTCGTCCGTGTCGAACCCGGGCTGGTGCTCGATGAGTTGCAAAAGCGAGTCAGGAAACACGGCCTCATCTTTGGTCCCGACCCTGCGACGCATAGTCATTGCGCCATTGGCGGAATGCTCGGCAATAATTCATGCGGCGTGCATTCGGTGATGGCCGAGTTTTACGGGGGCGGCGCCCGCTCTTCCGATAACGTTCGGGAATTGGAGGTGCTGCTATACGACGGAACCATTCTGCGTGTCGGAAAAACCAGTGACGCCGAGCTGGCGCAAATCATCGAAAATACTGGTCCCGGCCACAGCAGACGCGCCGAAATCTACAGAAACCTTGCGAATCTTCGAGATAAATACGGCAATCTGGTACGAGAACGATTCCCGAAAATTCCGCGACGCGTTTCAGGTTACAACCTTGATGAACTGCTGCCGGAAAATGGATTTAACGTGGCAAGGGCGTTAGTCGGAACTGAAAGCACCTGCGTTGTCATACTCGAAGCAACTTTGGAACTCATTTCAAATCCTCGCGTGCGATCTCTGCTGGTATTGGGTTATCCGGATATTTATCAGGCAGGCGATCACGTTCCACAGATTCGCAAATACAAGCCGATTGGCCTTGAGGGTATCGACGACGTGCTGGTCCGGGCGATGAAGCTAAAACACATTCATCCGCGTGACCTGTACATCATGCCGAAAGGCAACGGCTGGTTGCTGATTGAATTTGGCGGGAACACAACGGACGAGGCAGACGCATCCGCGCGAAAATTGATGGAAGAACTTAAAGCGCAGTCGAACCCGCCAACGATGCATCTTGTGGATGACCCTTCTCAGGAACAGGTGGTATGGGAGATTCGTGACGCCGGACTCGGCGCCAGCGCGCGAGTACCGGATGAACCCGATACATGGGAAGGTTGGGAAGACTCAGCCGTTTCGCCTAACGACATCGGGAAATACCTCCGCGATTTCCGCGCGTTACTCAACAAATTCGGTTATCTCTGCACGCTATACGGCCATTTTGGTCAGGGCCTGGTGCACACTCGGATCGATTTTGGACTTAAAACGCACGAAGGCATTAAAAAGTACCTGAGGTTTACAACGGAAGCCGCTGAGTTGGTAAAACGCTACGGCGGATCTCTTTCAGGCGAACACGGCGATGGGCAATCGCGCGGCGAACTTCTGCCAATCATGTTCGGCGAGGAACTCGTGCAGGGGTTTCGCGAATTCAAACAAATCTGGGACCCGGATTGGAAAATGAATCCTGGCAAAGTCGTTCGACCGTTCCGGCGCGACGAAAATTTGCGCTACGGCGAACACTACAATCCGCCGCAGTGGCAGACGTATTTCAAATATCCTACGGACAAGGGAAGCTTCTCCTACGCGATGGAACGTTGTGTCGGTGTGGGTAAATGCCGCCGACACGAGCATGGCACAATGTGCCCCAGCTACATGGTCACACGCGAGGAGAAACATTCCACGCGCGGCCGAGCCCGCCTGCTCTGGGAGATGCTTAACAACGGGGCGTTGCAAAAGCAGGGCTGGCGCGACGAAAGCGTCAAGGACGCGCTTGACCTTTGCCTCTCGTGCAAGGGCTGCAAGGCCGATTGTCCGATGAACGTCGACATGGCGACCTACAAGGCGGAATTCCTTTCGCATTACTACAAACATCGGCCACGTCCACTGCACGCCTACGCATTTGGACTAATTCACGTTTGGGCGCAGCTCGCTCAGCTCTCGCCGACGCTCGTTAACTTCATTAATCGCGCGCCGATCACGAGTACGGTCGCGAAGAAATTTATCGGCATCGCGCCGCAACGAAAGATTCCATCTTTCGCCCGGCAAACTTTCAAGGCGTGGTTTCGCAAGACTCATCCCTTTTCCATGCTAGGGACGGCTCGCCGAGCCGTCCGTTCCGGCGCGCCCGGCGGTCGCGCTCTACCACACGACCGCTTCGGCCCGGCCGCGGTCAACGCCCGCGGCTACAACAATCGCGTCATTCTTTGGCCAGATACATTCAACAATTTTTTTCATCCCGAAACGGCAAGAGCTGCGGTTGAAGTACTCGAAGACGCCGGTTTTCATGTGTTAGTTCCAGAAGGCGATCTTTGCTGCGGACGGCCGCTTTACGATTATGGAATGCTCGATACGGCGAAGCGGTGGCTTTCGCAGATCCTCGTGGCCTTGCACGATGAGATCGAAGCAGGCACGCCCATGATCGGACTTGAGCCAAGTTGCACGGCCGTTTTCCGCAACGAATTGGCAGATCTTTTCCCACAGAACGAAGATGCGATTCGTTTGTCGCATCAGACATTCACAATCGCGGAATTTTTCAACCAATTCGCCCTCGATTATTCCATTCACAGACTTACGCGGAAGGCGCTTGTGCACGGCCATTGTCATCACAAGGCCATCATGAAGGTAGAGTGTGACGCCGAATTATTCGACAGACTCGGCCTGGATTTTCACATTATCGATTCTGGCTGCTGCGGCATGGCGGGCGCATTCGGTTTTGAAAAGGATCATTACGACGTTTCGGTCGGTTGCGGTGAGCGAGTGCTTCTTCCGACAGTTCGGAGCGCAGGCAAGGAGACACTGATCATCGCCGATGGATTTAGTTGTCGTGAACAGATTCGTCAGATGACCGACCGCCAGGCATTGCATGTTGCGCAGGTACTGCAAATGGCGATCAGTGAAGGTCCACGCGGACCCTGGGGAAATTTTCCGGAACACAAATACATCGCGCCGCCCGAGCCTGTCCCATCTGTCGCGACCGTATTCTCGATTGTCGCGATTGCAGCATTGGGAGTTGCTGCCGGCGCCGTGCTTCTCAACGAAAGGAAAAACAGATGAATGGGCCAACAGTTGTTATTACCGGTGCGTCAGCAGGAGTTGGACGCGCCACCGTCCGGAAATTCGCTCGTCATGGCGCGCGAATCGGATTGCTTGCACGCGGAGTGGATGGATTGAAAGCCGCTCAACGGGAGGTGGAAAAGCTCGGCGGTAAAGCGTTGATGATCCCGACCGATGTCGCCAACGCCGACGAAGTCGAAGCCGCAGCGGAAAAAATCGAGGCCGAATTGGGTGAGATCGACATCTGGGTCAACAATGCAATGACATCGGTGTTTTCGCCGATCAAAAAGATGACGGCAGAGGAATTTCGGCGCGTAACCGAAGTGACTTACCTCGGCTACGTTTACGGAACTCTCGCTGCCTTGAAACGAATGTTACGCCGCGATCGGGGCGTCATCGTGCAAGTTGGCAGTGCGCTCGCGTACCGCGGCATTCCGCTGCAGGCTGCTTACTGCGCGGCCAAGCACGCGGTCCAGGGATTTTGCGACTCGTTGCGTTGCGAATTAATCCACGACGAGAGCAAAGTGAAAGTGACCATGTTACAAATGCCGGCGCTGAATACGCCCCAATTTAGCTGGGTCAAAAGCCGATTGCCGCACAAGGCGCAGCCGGTGCCGCCGATTTTCCAGCCTGAAGTTGCGGCAGAAGCCATTTACTTCGCCGCGCACAATCCTCGACGTGAGTTCTATGTGGGGCTGCCTTCAGTTGAAGCGATCGTTGCGAATAAAATTGCGCCAGGATTACTGGATCATTATCTGGCCCGCACTGGATACAGTTCGCAGCAACACGATGGCGCAGAGAATCCAAATCGCCCCAATAATCTGTGGCAGCCGGTTCCAGGCGATCATGGCGCGCACGGTTCATTTGGTGCCCACGCGCACAATTCGAGTCCCCAATTTTGGACAAGCGAACACCGCGGTTGGATAGCCGCGGCGGTAGTTATACTCGGGATTTCAGGCCTACTGGCGTTTCTGAGAAACAAATAATCACGTCCGCGGCATGAGGGATCGCACGAAATCGCCCACGCGATTCACAAGATCGGGTGAATCCCTGAGCTTATCGATTTGCTTCACAATGGCGCTGCCTACGACAGCTGCGTCTGCAAAACGCCACACTTGCTGACCTTGTTTCGGGATAGAGATGCCGAACCCGACGGCGACGGGCAGGCGCACTTGAAGACTGGACTCGCCGATTCCTGCTACAGCAGCGGAATCCTCAGCTTTTCATTGTGACGCGTTGTTTCTCGTACAAGACGACGCCCACCCGCTCAATGTGGCCGAGCAAGTTAGAATTCGAAATGTTTGCAAAGATAGACAGATCGATTTTGTAGGGCAGTAAGAGATCGTCCAAAGCGCTGGTGATTCGGGAAAGAACGCTTGCATCTAAATCGCGGCCAAACAGAGCGAGATCAATGTCTGAACCGGGCTTGTAAGTGCCTTTGGCTCGCGAACCATACAGGATCGCTTTGTCCACTTCGCTAAAACCGGCAAGGACCGAACGAATTCGATCAACCGTGGCGCTGTTCAGTCCGTGTTTCATAATTCTTTCTGGCGCTCCAGTTGTATGAATTGGCTTTGGAACTTTTCAAACTCGGGCACGTAACGCGACAGAATCGCCTGGGCGATCGCATCGGCGGTCTTCTCGTCGTATGTGTGGGTCGTCGCATTGCGGCTCTCAATCATTTGCATCCAGGCATCGCCGTTGTCGATCAATCCGGCCGCAAATGCCTCCCGTGTTGCGTCCTTCGAGCCGAAGATGTTCGATGTGCCTCGGGATTCCAGAAAATCCTTGAGCGTGTTCCAGGCAAGCTCGTGGGTGAACTCGAACGCTTGAATCAATCCTTGCTGTTCAAGGTTGGTAAGGTCGCGTTGCTTCGTGAGCGCTCCCGCGCTTGATAGTTGCGAGAGGGCCTTCCTGAAATTTTCAAACCGCTGTCGCCAGCGCACATCCGTGTTTTTGAATGGGTCAGGCATTTGGCCTCCGCAAGTAACTTAGCCGAGTTCACCGCTTCGAAAGCGTTTCTTTACCAAAAACGCGGCGAGTCGTCTCCGCTTTTTCCTTACAATCATTGGCGTAAACCGCGCTTATTTCAAAGCGACCAGCGATCGCACGAAGTCGCCGACGCGTTTCACCAAGTCTGGCGAATCGCCCAGCTTTTCGATTTGCTTCACGATCGCGCTGCCGACCACGGCCGCGTCAGCGAACCGCCACACCGAGCGCACTTGTTCCGGAGTCGAGATTCCGAATCCGACTGCAACGGGCAAATCGCTGAGGGCGCGCACGCGATTGACTAAAGCTTCAGCATCGCGCGTCATTTCATCGCGTTCGCCTGTTACGCCGGCGCGTGAAATGGCGTAGATGAAACCGCTCGCCTGCTGCGCGATTTGGCGGAGTCGCTTGTCCGAAGTTGTTGGGGCGACTAAAAAAATTGGATCGATCCGATATTCCGCCAGGTTCTGGGTCCACGACTCTGCTTCTTCCGGAATCAGATCTGTCACAAGCACAGCGTCGACGCCGGCGTCTCTTGCCGCGAGGGC
>DATDFM010000179.1:0-13509 GCA_036522635.1 Candidatus Udaeobacter sp.
AAGGAGTGTTCAAACAGGCATAAGCAGATCAGGAGTTGTTAGGCGTGAGACTTGTTTGCAAGTTTAGGTGCTTTCTTCGTTGGGGGGAGTCTGGGGGGAACAGGAGTGTCTGGAGTTACCGGGGAGGGTTAAGGCTCTGGGGCATGTGGGGAGTTAAGGTTCTGGGGGGAACTTGGGGGGTTGGGGGTAAAGCGTTCTCGTGCAAATTGGTCAGTGTTCATTTCGTAGCACAAGTGGTAGCTGCGGAAATGGCATCAAGGAGAGTGCGGTCCTGCACTGGTTTGCGAAGGAAAGCTGATGCGCCGCCCGCCATAGCGCGCTCGCGGGCCTCGGGGAAATCGTGACCGGTGACGATGATGACAGGAAGCGCTGCGCATTTGCTTGCGAGATGGGTTTGCACGTTGAACCCGTCCATGTGCGGCATGTGCAGATCTAGAACCACGCAATCTGGCAGAACTGTCTCGAGCGATTTCAAAAATTCCGCCCCGGACCCGAACGTCTCCACCGTCAGACCCGCGGAGCGCATCAATCGCATCAGTGCTGTGCGGACCGGTTCTTCATCGTCAATAACAGCGATGAGCGGATACGCTTTAGTCACAGGGGCGCGAGAGTACGCAATCGAGGCAGCCGCGCGCAATTAGACCTTAGGTGATTATACTTTAGGCTAGTATGTTCCCGTGAGTTAGAGGTAAGTGCTGAAAGCGCGACTCTCTTTCCGCGTTAGCATAAAAAGGCGCGCATCAAATCGCACTTTCAGCGTTTGTCCTGTAGGACATCAAATCCGTGGGGCGACCGAGCCTTGACTGACATAGCGCCTGTGGCGCTAAACGGATCGAAAGTGGCAAAGCTTCTGCGCGCTACTCACTATTTCCCGTGATCCCGCAACGCTCCGTCAAACGCGTCAACTCTGCGACTGATTGCACCTTCATTTTCTCCATCACGTGGGCGCGATGCATTTTAACTGTCGCTTCGGTGATGCCCATATCACTGGCAATTTGTTTGTTCAACTTGCCGGAGACGACATGCTCAAGGAGTTCCCGCTCGCGCGGTGTGAGCGTGCCGAGACGGCCGCGGATTTCGGAAACTTTGGCCTGTTCCTGGCGAACGACAGTGTCTCTTTGAAAAGCTGCGCGAACCGCTGTAAGCAGATCTTTGTCCTTCGCGGGCTTGGAAAGGAAATCAAACGCGCCCTGTTTCATCGCCTGCACACTCTTGGAAATATCACCGTGGCCGGTGAGAAAAATAATCGGCAGGATACAGCCTTTTTCGTTGAGCGCAGTTTGAAGCTGAAGGCCGTCGAGCTCGGGCATGGCCATGTCAAGGACGAGGCATCCGGGGATGGCTGGATTGTACTGCGCAAGAAATTCCATAGGTGATTTAAAAACGGCCACGGCAATGCCCGCCGAACGAAGCAAACGCGAAATGGCTTTTCGTACCGCTTCATCGTCGTCCACGAGGAATACCGTGTGGCCGGAAGCAGGGGGCATTAGGCCGCTTTGATAAATGTTAGAGCCACTGGCCTGTCGCCGGTCCTCGGAGGGCGTTGCTTTCACAGTAGCGAGACGGACGACACGGACGCAGCCATAGCGGACGGAGTTTTCTTTAACTCGCTTTGGTTTGTAGTGACCACTGCTTCCTTTTCCGCCGGAACAATGGGCAGACTCAAATGAAATGTCGCGCCGCACCCGGCATTATTCGTGGCCCAGATTTTCCCCCGGTGAGCATCAATGATGGTGCGACAGACCGAAAGGCCAAGTCCCATTCCCTCCTTTTTCGTCGTAAAGAAACGCTCGAACACTCGTTGCATTTTTCCCTCCGGAATGCCGCTACCGCGGTCGGCGACGGATACCCGCACCGCGCCGTTCTCCAAGTGAGAAGCGATGAGCAGTCGGTGCTCCGATGAGTTGCAACCTGCCATCGCTTCGCAGCCATTCAGTGCGAGGTTAAGCAATACCTGTTGGAGCTGGACTCTGTCGCCGGTGATTGCGGGCAAATTCTGCGCGAGGTCAGTATCGACCGTTACGTTTCGATTGATGAGATCACTGCGCATCAGGTTTATGACTTGCCGGATCACTTCGTTTAGATCGACATCATCGCTGTGCTCTTGAACTTCACCTTTTTTTAGCAGCAGGCGCAGGCCATGGATGACTTCACCGGCGCGTTGATCCTGCGCTACGATGTCGTTGAGGATCTCGCGCACCTCATCAAGATCGACATCATCATTAGCCAGGAATCGCTGGGCGGCTTGAGCGTTACTGAGGATAGCGGTGAGTGGATGAGTTAGCTCGTGCGCAAGCGAGCTGGAAAGTTCCCCGAGCGCGGTCACACGCGAAAGGTGTGCCAGGTCGTGGCGCTGACGCGCCGCTTCTAATTCGGCCACCTTCCGCTCGGTAATGTCAACAATGGAAGCCAACACGAGCAACCCTTTGGATGTATGAATGGGACTAAGCCCGATTTCGACCGGTACTTCGCTCCCGTCTTTACGTCGCCCAAAGAGTTCCTGGCCTGCGCCCATTGGGCGAGTGTCGGGATCGCTGAGGTAATCGTGCCAAAGGTCTCGCAGGCCAGGCCGGACCCGTTCAGGAACAAGCATCTCAACCGGACAGCCAAGGAGTTCCTCGCGCGGGTAGCCGAATGTTTTCTCCGCCTGTTGATTCGCCAAAGTGATCTGGCCTTGCTGATTAACCATGATCATTGCGTTCGGGGCTGCTTCGACCACCCGGCGGAAACGTTCTTCGTTGATCTGCAACTCCGACGCCAGACGCGCCGCTCGAACCGCGTCGTTGCACAACTGATAACCAAGCGCAACGACAATGCCCAAATATGCGAAGCTGGCGAAAAGCGGCACCTGGATAAATCCCCAGACCACCAACGCGAACTGCGCCGCCACAATCGCGGCGAAGAAGGTTGTGGTGCCGCCCACGATCAATGCGCGTTCTCGATCGCCCCGCCGCCAAACAGTAATCGCGGCATCAACGAAAAAGACAAGGAGCACCAGCAAAGTTGCCTGGTTGAGTAAGCTCCAAGGACTCGGAATACCTAGCGGAATGGAAACCGTCTCGCCACCCAAAGAGACCTGCCGAATACCGGTAATTTGCCGGTAGTAGAGATTCGGCGTCAAAAGAAAATTGAGGATTACTGTAAGGGTTTGTAGCCCGCAAGCGCTCAAGGCCAGCCATAATCGTCCCGCTCGGAGATAAAGCCGGGTAAAGCCGACGAGTGAAAGGACAAGCACCCACGTGGACAGTGGTCGCCAGCGCAGGATCGCACCGTATTCCTCAGCCGAAGTGGCGCGAATTAACTGCAACTCATATGCCGCAATGAGGGCAGCCGCCGCGGCGATGCAGGAAAATAACAGACGCGGCAAACTCTCGCGCCCCCTGCTCCAAACTGCCAGATACATCGTCGCAAGGGTCAAACATGCCCCCACATTTATCGACCAGAGAACGGTGATCCAACTCATCGGATATTAACGGCAAGCTACGCCATTTTATTTGTTAGTTAGATCGCGAACCCTACCAGGGGGACTGTTTGCCAACGAGAAACGCAGCCACAAATGCGAATCGAATCTCTTGATCCGCGCCAGCTTAATAACTTTTCTTTTGCAAATTCCCCGTTTCAACATCTTCTCCGAAAATTGCGAAGAGAAGTCCCCAAAATGACTCCGCTTCGGCCAAACACTCGAATCAATTGCTTGCGTGGGATTGGAACCCCTGTGTCGTAGTGGCGCGGATTTTTATCGGGTTTGAACGCTTTGTAAAGAAGAATAGGGACTGATCCCCTATTTTTTGAACCTGCATCCCCTAGGGGGTCATGTGAACAGGCGTGAACAGATCAGCGTTTTCGCTCCCGAAAAATTCTCTTAGGGACTGGTTGGCTGCGTACGAAGTCGTTGAATCGTCGTGTCGCTACATCGTCGCGAATTGTTAGGTCGCGGCATTTGCCTAGGTAAGTTAGGCGCGCTGACGCAGGGAAATTTCAATCTCTAATCTGGAAACCAGGAAGCCAGGAATAAGTCTGCAGATTATGAATCAGGAACGCAGGAAATAATGGAAAGGGACAGAATTCAGAAGTAGTGGGATCCAAATTCTGGAACCCAAGGATCGACGGAATCTAAGTCTGGAAGCCAGGAAGTGAACGAAGACAAATCTGCAGAGTTATGAATCACGAAAGGAGGAATTCAGGAAAAGGGCTTCCTGCTTTCCTTATTCCAAGATCCCCGTTAGGCGGCGGGGAAACGGACGACTTTCTTTTTGCTGCGGCTGATCACGTTCGTCGGCGGGACGAATGTAACTTCCACGTATTTCTTGGCGCAGGCCACCAGATCGCGGCTGCAACTCAGGTCGAGCTTGTGTTTGATGTTTTCGCGATGGCTCTCGATCGTTTTGACACTCAGGTTGAGCGAATGCGCGATCTGGGTGTTGCCAAGACCGGACCCCAGCAAAAAGAAAATGTGCGTCTCGCGGTCGGACAATTTTTCGATGCCAATAGTCGGGCGCGTCGAATGCTGTTGGTGTTCGGATCGCGTTTCTAGCGATTTTTTAAACGCGCGCATCGCCACGTCATGGCTGACGTACATGTTGCCGTTCATGATTTCGCGAATGGCGGTGAGCAGCTCTTCCTTCGGCGCTCTTTTCATCACGTAACCCTCCGCGCCGGCACGGAAAGCGCGCTCTGCGAAAATGGTCTCCTCGAAAGCGGAATAAACGAGGATCAACAAAGCAGGACGCTCCGTTTTAAGACCTTTCAGAAACTCGAGGCTGTCGCCGGTCCCCAGTCGCAACGCAGTGAGCAGCAATTGCGGTTTGCATTCCTGGATTTTGTGACGCGCGTCACGAATGGTGTCAGTCTCGCTACAAACGATCATGTCCGGCTGCGAATTCAGAAACTGCGCGACGCCGTGGCGGAGCAGCGGGTGTTCCTCCAAAATCAGGATGCGCGTTTTCACAGAATGCTTTTCTGGGGCGGACATGTACGGTCGTGAACGGTGCGCGATTGCGTCGGGTTTTTTGCCATTTGTGCGGACTCAATGTCAAGCCGCGAATTTCTTAAGGAAGCCCGAATCCACCACCGAGGACACGAAGAGATGGAAATGGATTTGAATCAGGAAGCCAGGAAAACAGGAACTGAAACCTAAGGAATGGGATCTCTGAGATAGACGGGAAAAGGAGGTAAGGAGGTAGCGCTGAGCGCGAGCGGAAGTCGAGCGAGTTGAAATACACAGGAACCGGCATCCCCGTTTTCCTGATTTCCTGCCTTCCTAATTGATACATTTCAATCTGTGATATCCGTGCGATCCGTGGTTGGATTCATTAGCGGAGGCGTCTGATACAAACGCCCTACAATTTGGACGATGTAACGATTCAACGCTTCAACCAGTTACCAAGCCGAAGCCTCATTTCAGAAACAGGTTCATGCCATCGAGATCGATGATGGCGTGACGGATGTAGAGCGTGTCCATTCCAAGGATACCGGCGATCCTGGTGTCGCCTTGTTGCAATGCGAACCGAGGCAGCGGAGCGACGCCGAGTTTTTGCGGCGACATCCTGAACCCGCCGATGCTCAGATCGTTGATTTTTGCTGCATGGATCCGCTTCGATGCTCCCCGCCCGAATTGCGCAGAGATTCCCGTGGGTTCCACCGTTAGTCCGAGCGACCTAACGAAAGCTTCATGCAACATGGTAACAAACGCGCCGGTATCGATCAGGAGCCGCGCAGGTTGGCCGCCGATTGCGCAGGGCACGGTGAGCGCGCCGGTCTCCTCCCGTTGTATCGGAACCCGAGTGAATTTTTCGGAAGCCGCGACGGGACCAAGACTGATGCGCTGAGCTTGATCCACTTTGAAGAACACAAGTTTGGTGCGGCAGTTAATCAATGCTTTGTGCCGGAGCAGAATGTCGAGTCCAAGCACACCATCGATGTTAACCGTGTCGTTGCGAGAATGAGTGGACTCACGCAGGGCAACCGGGTGGCTGCCAAAATTCATGCTTCCCGCGGTGATGTTCTGTGCAAGACCAACGGGCAACGTTTGGCCGTTAATTTCGCTACCCATTTTGAAAATCTGCGTCGGCACGGAAAATCGAACCTGGTTCATGGCTCGTTGGAACGGTCTTACCCCGGCTAGCTCGGCAACATCATTATCGAGGATGATCTGGCTCGCGCCGGTATCGACGAGCAAATTCGCCGGATGTCCATTGATGCGGACGGACATGATCATTTTATTCATCGGGCCGTAGTGCACCCGCACGGTTCTGTATCCGGGCAACTGCATAACCGAGCGATTTTTCGCCGCGCCGAAGATCGACAAAGGCGCGATGGCGATAAGCAGTAGCGCGATCGCAGCAGATCGATTCCTAATGGTCCTCCTCCTCGTCGTCGAGCTCCTAATCGAAAACAATCCCGCTTGAGGACGAGAATGAGTGCGAGGACGAAAACGAAAATTCGTGTAAACGGCGGTTGTAGCGTCCGCTGTCCTCAGCGGATTCTTGTCGGGGGACCTCTTTGCGCCGGGGACGGCGGATGCTACAGAATTTCGCGTTCCCAATACGACGCATTTGGACTGCAGTCCCGCAACCGCGGGATCGCCGCTTTTCAAAGCGCGGACATGTCCGCGCACTCCAAAAACCCTCACAACCCTGTTGGATAATCGATAAATTCCCATGGCACCCTGAATCGCTTCGACAGATGTGCAGCGAACGCTTTTACACCGAACACTTCGGTCGCGTAATGTCCACCGAGGAGGAGATTCATGCCCAGTTCTTCTGCGGCAACTGCAGCCCAGTGCGGCGCTTCACCGGTAATGAATGTGTCGATTCCTTCCGCTGCGACCCGATAAATTTCCGAGCCGGCTGCTCCGGTCACAACGCCTATCGCGCGCGTCTGTTTCGGACCGAAGTCGAAAAGCTTTACCGGACCGTTTATTGCGTTTTGTAATTTACGAACGAGTTCACTGCGATGCAGTGACACGCGAATTTCCAAACCAACTGGCTGGCCTTTTTCTTCCAGGAACGGTTGGACTGATTTGGACCGGGGTCCCGCAACCGCGGGATCGCCTTCTTTGAAACCGCGCACATGTTTGCGCAGTCCGAGAGCCCCGACCAGCTGTGCGTTGTTGCCGAGTCGTGGATGGATATCGAGAGGAAGATGCGCGCTGTAAAGTGCGACGTCGTTTTCAAAGGCGAGTCGGAGTTGCCGGTGCAAGGCACCTTGTATTGGCTGCAACCCCGGCCAGAACAACCCGTGGTGCACGATCAAAAGATCGACATCTCGTTTCACAGCCTCTGTCAAAACCCGTGTCGAAACGTCGACCGCCGCGCCCATGCGCGTCACCCTACCGGAATTTTCGATCTGCACACCGTTCAGCGCATTGTCCCAATCCTTCACATCGCGAACCCGCAAGAAGCGGTCCGCATAACTGATAATCTCGCGAAGCGACGCCATGACTATTTATGAAACTCCCAAATCCCAAATCTCCTATGATCTTAAAATTCAACAATTACGAAAAGGGACGAAGAACCCCTCACCTCAACCTCTCCCCGCGAGCGGGGCGAGGCGGACGATTGCTGACGCGCCCAAAGTCTCTGCACCGCGACCGCGAAAATCGCTACCCGTTCTTGAATCCCACGCACTCCTGCAGCGGCAATGTCTTGGAACTTGAACAAGTTACCTTCCCGATCGCGCAGCACCACCGCCTCAGATACGCCTCTCCCTTCGCAAGGGAGAGGATTGAGCTGAGGGTTGCGACAAAGGCCGTTCCTCCAGCGCAAACCAGATTGCTTTCAACACACTGTCTAATTCGTTGCGAACTTGATGGTTCCAAAACCGCAATACCTTGACTCCCTGATTAGCGAGCAAGTTCGAGCGCTTTTGATCGCGTATTCGACCCTGACGATAATTGTGCCCGCCACCGTCTAATTCGATCGCCAGCTTTGCAGCTGGAGACTAGAAATCGAGTATGTAGCAACCGAGCGGATGCTGGCGGCGAAATTTGTATCCTGCGAAGTTTCGATTCCGAAGATGCCGCCAGAGAGTGCGCTCAGTGTCGGTTGCTCTTTTTCGCAACATACGAGCGCGGTCCACGAAAGACCATTGTAGCTGGCAACACTAAATCTGAAAAGGCGAACGAAAACCCTCATCTCAATCCTCTCCCCGCAAGCGGGGCGAGGCGGACGATTGCTGACGCGCCCAAAGCCTCTACACCGCGACCGCGAAAATCCTTACGCGTCCTTCGATCCCGCGGACTTCCTGGGGCGGCAATTCCTCGAACTTGAACGCATCACCTGCTCGATCGTGCACCGCAGCGGTAATGAGCAAAGGTCTGCCGACGGTTTTCGTGAGGCCTTGTATGCGCGAGGCAATGTTCACCGTGTTCCCGATCGCAGTGAATTCGAGCCGTTGCGGCGAACCGACGCTGCCTACGATGGCCGGGCCGGAATGAATTCCAACTCCAATTTGAATTGGCGCGCGCTCCTTTGCTGCCAGCTCATCATTCAAACCTTTAACTGCACACAAAATTTCACATCCCGCCGATACAGCATCGCGTGCATGGTTCGAAGCGGAGTCGCCTGCACCAAATATCGCCATGAAACCGTCGCCCAAATATTTATTGACCATCCCGCGATGTTCCTCCTCAACCGCGCGCACGCTTACCCGAAAAAAATCATTCATGATTTCCACGATTTCGGAAGGTGGCGACGAGCTCGCGCGTGCCGTCCAGGAACGCATATCGACGAACATGACGGTGATTTCTTCTTCCACTCCGCTCAACCCGGGGTCGCGTGCGAGAATGCGTTCCGCGGCGCGCCTGCCTACGTGTAAACCGAAAGTCTGGCGCAGTTTCTCTTTATCCCTGAGCTCGCGCACCATCTGATCGAATTCACAAAGCAACCGGCCGAATTCATCAGCACGTCGGGCACCTGCGCGACTGAGATCGACGGACAAATTTCCGCGGGAAACTGCATCAGCTGCACTGCGCAGTTGATCGATGGGTTTCGCCACCAGCCTGCTCATCATCAGCGCGGTGAAAATTCCGAACGCGATTCCAACCACGCCGACGAAAACGGCGAGCCATGCAGCGTCCGTCGCGGAAGATCGCGGCGCCAGCAGCAACAACAAAAGCGATGCGATAGGACAGATCGATGCTGAAACTGCCCACACGATTCCGCGACCGCGCAACGATAACGTAAAGATGTTCGGTGTGCGATCGGCGCGTTCGTGTTGAAAGAAAACCGGGAACAATCCCCAATGACTGGCGAGCTCAACTAGAAAAAATGAATGCGTGACCGCGATAAAACCAGAGACACAGAAGGAGATCGGCAGATGCCATAGTAATCGTGGATCCAATGAATGTTGGACCTGAAGCAGAGCGCCGATGAACACGGGTATGCACAAGAACCAGGCCAGACCGCAAACCGCCGCTGCAAACCACGGCAAATGAATCAAGCGCCGGCGAGCGCGGGTGAGTTCCAGTAGCGGCGCTATGTCGCCGCCGCCCATCTGAAGTTGATAAAACAGAGGTCGAAACGAAAAAATTCGTTTCAGCCATAGATACACGCCAATCGGGTAAACAACGGCGTTGTACGCAACAACTGTGGCGAAGAAGCGCTGCCTTAACACGGACGTGAGCATTGGCTCAATAACAGTTGCGTTGTACCAGATGTTGAACGCGCTCCCGAGTATCTGCGGAATCACCGGCGCCAGAGCTGTCAGCAAGAGCCCGTAATGCGCGCGAGAAGCGCCTCTCTCAATTTCAGTCGTCACAACGGTGATGCGATTTGATTTTTGGCAGTTTCTCGCGCGAAATCCCAAATCCCAAGTTCCAAATAGGAATCTTCAAAACGCAAACAAGTCTCAATCGTCAAAAGGTCAAAAGGGATGAACCACGGATAACACGAATGGCACGGATAAGTTGAAAAAATGCTGTTATCGAAGAGATCCGTGCAATCCGTGGTCAAAACTTCGTCGGATTTTCAGTTTTACTTTTTCGGCAGCGTCCATGGCCGAAAATAATCCATAAGGATTAACCGACTCCGCTTTTGCTGTGCGCATTCGCGCTGCACAAAAGGAAAATCGCTGAGCGGCGCAAATTGAAATCCGGCGCCTAACGGCCGGAAAAAATCGTCCTGGTGGCTCGGCAGAATGTAACGTGGTTGCAGGCGCTCCAGGGCGACGTGCAATCGTGCGCGCGAATCCGGCAGGGCCATGCCAAGTATCGCAAGATCAACGAGCTCGTTAGGCGGCAATTGCGCTTCGGTTCCTCCGGAATCGATGTAAATGCGCTGCCCATTCACTTCAATTAAGAACGCAAGCGGTTCACCACAAATCCAGTCGGCCGGAGTTTGCGGCGCGGTCGTCTGCGAATGCGGCCGATCAAATGGCACTCTGCCGAACAGCCGATCGTGTGTGGCGGATAACACATGAATTTTCCACGGACCAAATTGCCGCACATCTCCGGGTTTTACTGCGTCCCCGGATGAAGGGCCGGTGCCCATCTTCCGAACAAGATCGACACTGGATCGCGACGCGATGAGACGCGCCTTTGTCTGTGCCATCACAGGCGCGACATCCAGTAGATGATCGAAATGTCCGTGCGTCACCAGAATCGCGTCGGTGCGGTAACTGCCGGACGAGAGACGACGGAGGCCATCATTAATGCGGGAGGCATTCGGTTGAATGTGGGAGCCAATTGCTACGCTCAAAAGGTCCACACGTGAAAAGTAAGGATCCACCAGCAAAGCGTGTCCTTTGAATTCGAATTGGTAACCATTCGTGCCGAGATAAGTCACACGCACGCCGTCGCGCGCTGCGCCGGCAGAATCTGCAATCACCAGTTGCCGATACGAATCGAGTCCACCGCCGAGAGCTTGCGCGGTCAACCCAACAAGGAGCAGAAAACAGCGCATCCCTCGACGAATAACGCGAATGTCACGAATATGGAAGTGCAAGCTGCCCACTCGTGGCAGTACGTGAACTTCTGGGAGATTAGCTTAGCAGGTGGGGCGCCTCACTCCGTGCGTGTCGATTGCCTGAATAAGAGATCGGCGGGCAGAGGATTGCCCGCCCTACCCATTGGACCGGCTACAAGGCGGCCGGGCCTGGCATAGTTGCGCCCTGTAACTGTGAGCCACGCTCATACCGTTTTGGGATCGACAGTGACGGTTACGCATCGCTAATGTCGCCCATCATGAAAGAAAAATGTGGATTGAGGTCGATAGCCGTCGCACTGATTTGCTTGGCTTTGCTGCCGGAAATGTATGCAGTTAGCCCGCCTCCGGATGGCTGCTACCCTAATTTTACGACAGCCGAAGGCTGCAAGGCGCTGCAGAGCCTAACCACTGGTGTCGCAAATACCGGAATTGGCTGGTATTCCCTCTTTGGCAACAGCACTGGTAGCTACAATACTGCTGTTGGTGCCGGCGCGCTTGATCTCAACAACGCAGACTCCAATACGGCAGTTGGCGCAGGAGCCCTCTTGCTCAACACGAGTGGCACGAACAATACCGCCAATGGAACATTCGCATTGGTTTTTAACGACGCCGGCGAGGGCAACACGGCCACCGGCGCGTTTGCGCTGTATAGCAATACTGACGGCCAGTTCAACACAGCCAACGGCGAATTCGCCCTTTATTTCAACACAAGCGGTGAACGCAATACGGCAATAGGTGATAGCGCATCCTATCAAAATACCGAGGGCAGCCGGAACACCGCCGTTGGCAATGCTGCGTTACTCATAAACAGCACTAATAATGACAATACAGCTGTGGGTGCATTTGCGCTGCAATCCAACATCGCGGATGGCAATACTGCAATTGGCGCGAGCGCGCTCTCAAATAATACCACCGGTGAGACAGACACCGCCGTCGGCGCTAATGCGCTTTCAACCAACACGACTGGCGAAGGCAACACCGCGGTGGGCTTTGAAGCACTTACTATCAACACGAATGGCAACGCCAACACTGCTGTTGGCGATGCCGCGCTGCACAATAACACCAGCGGCACGGACAACACGGCTCTCGGATTTGCGTCGCTAATTAACAATCACGAAGGCGACGAGAACACGGCTGTGGGCGTCAGAGCCCTGCAGTTCAACAGCACAGGCAGTGGAAATATCGCCTTAGGTAACGCAGCCGGCAGCCAGGTTACTACAGCCGATAACGTGATCTGTATTGGAAACGGGGCAGGTCAAAATGTGAGCAACAGTTGCTACATTGGACAGATCTTCGGAAGCACTTCGTCTGGAGGAATTGGCGTCTTTGTCAATGCGGACGGCAAGCTCGGCACTGTTGTGTCCTCACATCGTTTCAAGCATGACATCAAACCAATGAAGCATTCAAGCGAAGTAATCTATCGGCTTAACCCGGTAAGCTTCCGTTACAATTCCGAAATCGAACCAACTTGTCCCATCACTTTTGGATTGGTTGCCGAAGAGGTGGAACAGATCGATCCGGATCTAGTTGCTCGCGATAAGGATGGCAACCCTTTCAGCGTGCGATACGACCAGGTGAACGCGATGCTGTTGAACGAATTTCTTAAAGAACATCGCACCGTCCAAACGCAGCAGGAGGAAATCGACGGTCTCAAGCAGCAACTAAAGGAACAGAGAGCACTGATTAAACAGGTGACCGCGCAGATGGATAAAGTGGCGTCCAAATTGGTTGCCGAAGAACTCTAAAGCAAATCGTGGCGCAATGCTTTATCCGGCATGGTGACTGCCGTCTTCTGATGAAGTTTCATGCAGAAATCACTGCTCCCGCTTACAGCTCAGACCCTAACATTTTCTTCTCGACAAGGTAAACACTGCTTTCAAGACTCACCGCGGCATCATTACCAACAGATCTTCAACTAGGGGATTAGGGCAGAAAGTTTGTCCCGGAACTTTCTTCCCCTTTTTGAGTTGAGGGATGCCAGGGTTCATACGGCCGGGATGATAAATAGAACCAAATCCAACCCATGAAACTCCAAAAGTTAATTCACGTTCTCATCCCAATTGTCGGCATAGCGCTTTTGCCACAGATCGACGCGGTCACTCCGCCTCCGGATGGCTGCTACCCTAATTTTACGACAGCCGAAGGCTGCAAGGCGCTGCAGAGCCTAGGCACTGGTGTTGCAAATACCGGAATTGGCTGGTATTCCCTCTTTGGCACCAGCACTGGTAGCTACAACACTGCTGTTGGTGCCGGCGCGCTTGATCTCAACAACGCCGACTCCAATACGGCAGTAGGCGCAGGAGCCCTCTTGCTCAACACGAATGGCACGAACAACACCGCCAATGGAACGTTCGCACTGGTTTTTAACGATACCGGCGAAGGAAATACTGCGACCGGCGCGTTTGCTCTTTACAGCAACACTGTAGGCCAGTTCAACACCGCGAATGGCGAATTCGCGCTCTATTTCAACACCAGCGGCGAGCGCAACACCGCGATGGGCGACAGCGCGCTGTATCAGAACACCGAAGGCAGTCGCAACACCGCAGTCGGTAATCCAGCGCTTCTGAGCAACACAACCGGTAAC
>DATDFM010000180.1:0-3344 GCA_036522635.1 Candidatus Udaeobacter sp.
CGCGTCCTTCAGGGGGCGGTCCCAGCTCAACGTGTAACTGAACTGGCCAGTCGGGTTTTGGAGGAGCATGTAACCGCAAATTTTTGAACCTGGCTGCGACACACGCCGCTTCGGTCGAGTCAGGTGGCTGTAAGACTTGTGCTACGTGCCCATCCCCGGCAAAAACAAAAACGAGGTCGAAGCTTATCGGCAGCTTGGAATCTTTTGAGCACTGGCCGACAACATCTCCCAACCCGTTCGACACTTTCGAGCTGAAATCAAAATCGTATAGCTTTCCCTCTTCCGTTTCGCCAAGACGTTTCGCTTCTGCTACGGCATCTGTCAGCGACGCAAAACGGGCAGGACCGGCAGCCGTCGGCGACGCGGATGCGGCTAGATTGGATACCAACTCGGATTCAGGTTCGAGATAACGAAAGCTTTGTAAAACCTCTGTCAGAGCCGGCACGTCCTTGAGATAGCTCGCCTGATCTCTCGAGGATAAAACAATATAGGCAACGGCCTTTGGCAATTGAATGTACGCAACACGTTCCCATTGTGAGTAAGTTTTCGTCGCAGGATATTCATTGATGAAATAATCGTGGCCGTCGCCGGTTTTCCCCTGTTCAATCTTTTCGTTCGGTTTGCCGTGCACTTTCTCCATTGCCTTGATCGCCGATGCGACGAACAGGTTCGCGTCTTCGAAGTCCGTACCCGCGATTTTCCCGTACATGACTGTCTTAGCGCCGGCCCACGATTCGCCTTTTGGATAAAGAACGGGAGCGCCGGCGGATTTTCCTGACTTCGGGTCGTAAACCCAGCCTTCGGGTGCATCGATTTTAAATGCGGCTTTGGGGCCGTACACAATTCCACCCGGATACTGTTCCTGTGCTCGTAGGCCGTCGGTGAGGAGCAATAGCGCCAGGCAAGTAGTTCCTGCTGTTTTGATCACGCCGATCTTATGTTCTGCAATATTTCGGCACGGCACACAAGCAAACAATTCTAGGCAAAAGGCTGCCGCCCAGGTACAAACCACTTGTGAACGTCAAGGCAGCAGCAGCAGTCGTATTCGCCTCTCTTGGACCATTGAGCGCCGCCAATGTCAGCGCGGCGGATGGACACCCGATAATTGAAATTGAGACAGGTTACTTTTTCGGCGGAAGTGAAGACGGAAAATGGATCAAAGCCGACCACGCGGCAAAATCGATTGGCAAAAAGACGAGTTACCAAGTTTATGGCCTAACGAGACTGGCCGGCCAGATCACGGCAGGCAGACCCAAATCTGTCGACGAACCATGTCCGGACACCTTGATGGTGTCGCTCTCGTCGAAACCCCAAGACGGCATAATCGGATTAGCCGCACCATGGAACGCGTTGCCGAGGACGGCTGTAGTCGCTGACATCACTCAGCCAGTATATATCGAGGCGGTCCGCGATTTCTTAAAACCACACGGAGTCACAGATCCCAAAGTGCGAATTACACGTGTCCTTCGCATTGATCTGGAGGGTGACGGCGAAGAAGAAGTCCTAATCAACGCGACAAATTATTTCACTGGCGACAAATTGAACGATTCACCTGCCGCCCCGTTTCCTGAAGCGCCAATTCACGCTCCGCAGCCTGGAAGTTATTCCATTGTACTCCTGCGGCGCGTTGTCGGCGGGAACGTCGAAACAGAGCTTGTTGCCGGCGAAGTTTACGCGAAAGCAGGTGAATCTGTTGCGCCAAATGTATACAACCTTGCCGCCGTTCTTGACTTGAATGGTGATGGAAAACTCGAAGTGGTCGTCCACTCGTTTTACTACGAAGGCGGCCAAACGACCATCTACCGCTGCGAACCCCACAAGATTGAGGCCGTGCTTTCGGTGGAGTGCGGCGCATGAGACAAGAAACGATCGTTTCCCAGCCGTAACTTCATCATGAAGCAAATTGACTGGCTGAAAGGCGCACATCGTTTTAGTAGAAAGTCGTGGAACTGCTCGGTGCGCTGAAGAAACATTTCGGATACGATCAGTTCCGGCCGCTGCAGAAAGAGATCATCGAGGATGCGCTCGCCGGGCGAGACGTGTTTGCTCTGATGCCGACCGGCGGAGGGAAATCGCTTTGCTTTCAATTGCCGGCATTGATGCGCGATGGACTAACGATCGTAGTTTCGCCACTCATCGCGCTCATGAAGGATCAGGTTGACGCCCTCCAAACCAGTGGAATACCGGCAACCTATTTAAACTCGACGCTGGGTCGGGAAGAAGCGAAGGCCCGCTGGCGTGGTTTGCATCGCGGCGAATATCGCATGCTCTACGTCGCGCCGGAGCGGTTGATGTTGGAGACGTTCCTCGAGCGTGCGCTCAACTGGAACATTGCGCAGTTCGCCATCGACGAAGCGCATTGCATCAGCGAATGGGGCCACGATTTTCGGCCTGAGTATCGCGAGCTTAAGAAGCTGCGGAAATATTTGCCCGATGTCCCGATAATGGCGCTGACCGCCACTGCAACCGAGCGCGTGCGCGCGGATATCATCAAAGAATTGAAATTGCGCGCCGCGCGAGCCTACGTGGCCAGCTTCAATCGGCCGAATCTTAACTATCGCGTGGTCCCCAAAACGGGACCATACCAACAATTGCTCGAGTTCATCCGCAATCGGCCTAACGACAGCGGCATCGTCTATTGTGCCAGTCGCAAAAGCACCGAATCGCTCGCGCGAAACTTAAGTGAGGACGGCATCGGCGCAAAGCCGTATCACGCGGGACTAACGAATACCGAGCGCACAAAACACCAGGACGCATTTCTGCGCGACGACGTACGCGTGATCACGGCCACCATCGCATTCGGAATGGGAATCAATAAACCGAACGTGCGCTTTGTCGTCCATTACGATCTGCCGAAAAATATTGAAAGCTACTATCAAGAGACCGGACGCGCCGGGCGCGATGGATTGCCAGGCGAATGCGTGCTGCTTTTCAGTCCCGGCGACGTCGCGAAGCAGATGCATTTCATCGATGAAAAGGCCGAAAACGAAGCGCGTATCGCTCGTGCGCAGCTACAGCAGATGGTCCATTACGCCGAGACGCGCGAATGCCGCCGGACCGTACTTTTGAAGTACTTCGGCGAATCATACCCTTCCAACGCTGAAGTTCCCGGCGGCGAGACAGCGGCGCTACAGATCTCTTGTGAGAGTTGTGACAACTGTTTGCAGCCACGCGAGACATTCGATGGAACGGTGCATGCGCAAAAATTTCTCTCCTGCGTGTATCGGATCCACGCCAGGCACGGATTCGGATTTGGGTTGGGTCACATTGTCGATGTGCTGCGTGGTGCCGACACAGAAGCGATCAGGCAACGCGGCCATCACCAGCTATCCACTTACGGCATC
>DATDFM010000181.1:0-3472 GCA_036522635.1 Candidatus Udaeobacter sp.
TCTCCCACTTCCGATCCGTGATGTTGTAACGATTCTGCACCGTCACGATCGGCACAATCTTGCGCGCGCGCTCCACCTGCTCGGGTGAGACTTCGGACAAACCGATATGACGTATCTTACCGGCGATCTGCGCGTCCTTCAGCGCTTCGAGCGATTCTTCCATCGGCACCTTCGGATCGACCCGATGCAGCTGATACAGATCAATTCGTTCAAGCTTTAGGCGCTTCAGACTTTTGTCCACGCATTGTTTGAGATATTCCGGCCGGCCGTCCGGCACCCATTGGTCGGGACCGGGCCGGGTGTTTCCGCCTTTTGTCGCGATGATCAGGTCTTTGGGATAAGGATGAAGCGCTTCCGCGATGAGCAATTCATCAGTTTCAGGTCCGTAAGCATCAGCCGTATCGATCAAATTCGCCCCGAGCTCGACCGCGCGTCGCAAAACCTTACGCGCATTCTCCCGATCCGGCGGCCAACCCCAAATCCCCTCGCCCGTCAGTCGCATTGCACCAAATCCGAGCCGGTTGACCGGAAGATCACCACCGATTCGGAAAATGGAATTAGCGCTCGCCCCTGTCGTCCCAAAAATTGTGGCCGGCCCTCCCGTCAAAAGCGCGGCAAATCCCCCCAGCGTCGCGCCGAGAAACTCTCGGCGCGTAACAACGCCGCTGACTCGCTGACGCATTGTTCCTAAGGTTTTTTCATCCATAACGCAGCGTAAATTTCCCACGACGCGCGCTCAAGGCAAGTGCTTCTACGATTCCGCTTTGCCATTCCGAACACGAGAGTGAACGCTGCAGCCCGATGGTACGGCGATAGGACGTGGCCAGAACAGAAAACCCGCCGGGTTCATCTAGCGGCTTTTTTGGTTTGCGCGATTTGAAACTGGTAGGTCTCGAAAAGAAAATCGGCCAGTGTCTTCGCAGCATTTACAGCGAGCTTCGCGTGGTGTTTGCGCGCTCGATAACTTTGGGCGTGAGCGTCTCCCATTTTGTTTCTCATCGCCGCGATTCCGCTGACGACGCTGGTTAGTCCTGAGAGAATCTGCTTCAGCGTGTCCGAAATGTCTGGCCGCGCCGGATCGAGACGAAGCTGCTTTTGAACACGGCGATAAAGCCTCGGCAGGTCGCCGTCATACGGAGGCGGCGCCGGATCGAGACTTCGCTCGAGTTCGCTAAGCACGGCTTCAGCCAATGAGCGAGCATTCGTGATCGCTCCATCGTAATCGTCTCGCGCCAATTTGTCGTCACACTTCGCGATTTGCTCGTCGATAAAGACGTGGGTGATTTCAGACGATCCGCGAACTGGCGATGTAAAATCTACAGAGGCGCCAATCAGATCCCGAAGCCGATAAAATGCGCCGTCTTTGACGATTGCGAGTCCGTCGAATTTCAAAAATTCGTTAATGTGATTTACGGCCGTTTGCGCATCGAGATTTGATCCCAGAAATTCCCGCGGATCGAAAATATGGGTAATAAAGCGCCCGAATGCCGGTGTTCCAATGAGCGTATGAAGCTTTTCTTCAGCGTACCTCCAACGCGTTGGAAAATTTTGGCCGTAGAGATCATTTGCGCCGAACTCATTAAATAACTCGACCAAAACCGGACCGCTGCGATACGGCATCAGCCTCGTGTCTCCCGTAACGAGTTGCGCCAATTGCCGAATTGTTCGCGAGGAAATGTTCATTCAGGACTGAGATGTACGGACGCAGCTTACCTGTGCCAGTCGAGTCATTCCAGCGCTCGACCTTGCTCGTGCTGGATGATTACTACGTCGGCTGCGGTGCACCTGCCGCGACGCCGCGCCAGAAGTCCTCGTACGAAATTTCGCGATCGCATTCGGCGCACATGTAAAAGAAAACGTTACGATCTTTCAGTTCGAGAAAGTGACCCTCTCCGTCGACGGCGTCGATTGCGACATCAAAGATCTCGTAGAACCGCTCGTCATTTCCGCATCGGCATTGATAACCCATAATCAGATTCCGATTTCGCGCCGTAGGTCGCGAAGTCGCGTCTCGGCAGAATACAACACGCCGACTTGATCGGTGGCGACATTTTGAACGCGCGAGTGTAATTCTAGTTGCGACTGCATCACTTGCTCAAATCTGTTGTGTTCGTTCGATACTACGAAGAGCCGTGTCGTGTATTCCCGCAGCGCGGCTAATCTGCCGACACCGGACCAAATCCCTGTCGAGAGTTCAACCTCAAAAGCTGAGTGTGGATAGAACTGCTTTCCAGCTTCCCGAAACCAGATCACGTCGATGTTGCGAAGAGACTCATAATTCGCGAACTGCAGATCGGGACATTTCTCCAATTTCGTGAGGTCGCCCAACGGCACGTTGTTGAACTTCTTCGCACGGTTTGGGCTGTATGTCTGGAAGCCCCGGTCGTTGCCGATCTCGATCAACCGGCCCTGCAAAACTGTATGAAAACTCTGCTCTGCCGAAGTGACCTCTCCCGGCGCGTTCGCGGGAGATTTGATCAAATCCCAATTGTTCAGGAACTCGTTGAGCGGCTTTCTATTGCCGCGTCCTTTCAAAGCCAGTTTAAAATCTTTTGTGATGTTGATCTTAAACTCGCCGTTTCGGTCATGGCTGATCTGAGGAAGGAGCTTCATTACCTCTGACATGGGCATAATCACGGAAGAACCGACATCCCCGCACACGAACGCGACGAACGAATTATCGAGGTTCGCGACTTCTTCGGCATTGATGTAATTGAGACCAAAGAAATATTTTCCGGTGTCAGCCGCAACGCGCGCAAGCACGTGCGAGTTGCCAACTCGGTAAGTGTTTGATCGAAGCACTTTCACCGGCTCCACGTCCCCACCGAGTGCACGTACGTGCTGAAGGAAATTGCCGAGCAATTCATCAGCGAAATTGCTGTGATTCATCATTGTGGGCCGGGCGAGTCGCGAGCACTCTAGGTCCAACGAACTCGAGGCTCAACGTTGATTGTCGATCTTAGGTGTGCATCTGCACGATCCGCGGTAAGGTTTCGTTATGCTTACGAGTCAAAAAGTTATCGACGCAATCAACGAGCAGATCGGTTATGAGTTCAGCGCGGAGTTGCAGTACTACGCGATCGGGGCGCATTTTGCGTCAGAAGCGTTGCCGCAACTTTCTCAGCATTTTTTCCAGCAGGCTGAGGAAGAGAAAGGGCACGCGCTGCGATTCATCAAGTACGTGGTCGATGCCGGCGGACGAGTGGTGATCCCGGCGATTGATGCGCCGAAATCGAAATTCAAGACACCCAGGGACGCGGTCAAACTATCGCTAGATCAGGAAATTCACGTCACCCAGCAGATCAACGCACTTGTCGATCTTGCCCGAAAACAGAACGACTATATCACGATCAATTTTCTCCAGTGGTTTTTGACCGAGCAGCTCGAGGAAGTGTCGTCGATGGATAATCTGCTGAAGATCATCGAGCGCGCCGGAAATGATCTATTGCAAGCCGATGAGTACCTCGCGCGC
>DATDFM010000182.1:0-4322 GCA_036522635.1 Candidatus Udaeobacter sp.
ACGCCCATTTCTCCCAGCGGCACCTACATTAGCGGCGGCAGGTGGAGCTATCCGCTCCATCCCTACATCGACTCCGGCGCTGACCTAACAAAGGTATTCTATCGCGTCACCGGCGACGACGCGCTTGGCACTTTCCTGGGGACGTTTGTCTCTGTGGATGGCGTCGACGAAAACAAAACGACGGGGAAAAAGTTTCGCGTCTGGCAGTTGGGCCGCCAGAATGTCGGACGACTTCTCCTGGATGCCGATCTGACGGATGCCTATGGTACCCCTCTGCCCGCCGGCACCTACAACTTCACTTTTTTCGGAATAGCGGAGACTGGCAATGTTTTGGGTGGTTCTCCGCCCCTCAATCTGGGGGCGATCCGACAGGACATCCACGAGGAGATGGATAGAGTCGAGAACAGGTTGCACGGGCTCGAAAAGCAGCACAGCGAGACGAAACAATCGGATCGAAAGAGCAGATGGTTGGAGATGCGGATCTCCGTGCTCACAGCCCGCCTTCAGTATCCGACCGACGAAGTGCTCCGGCAGCTTGAACAAGAGGTCGAAGCGCGCCAATCGCTCGGTCGTGAAGCCTGGCGCAGCTTCCTCGACCAGCTGAACACGCGGATAGTCGAACTACAAAACGGCGGCTAAGAGGGCGCTGGGAATCATTCCAACAGTCGAAGCGCCAGAATGGCCTAACGAGTAGGTCGAATCCAAGGATTAGCGACATGCGGAATGACTCAGAGTGGACAAAGTTCGCAGCACTATTCATCGCGGTGATTGAAGTTCTGGGGGTCACTGCAAAGGGACAATTGCCATTAGCACCCAACAGTTCTGCGAAGGCGTCTCATTCGATGCTTCCTCGCAACGCCGTCCTCCCATTAACCACGGTGAAACGTTTCTTTTCCGAAGTAAGCCGCGAAGCGAGCACGGGACACAACTTGACGGCCGTCGCCAATGTTAAAGCGACAAGGAGTGTCATCTACACGAATAGTGACAGCGCGAAAAAGGTGACGATCACGGTGGATCAATACCCGACAGCAAATGATGCGTCGTCTGCCTATCAGGAAGCCGTGGCGAAGAGCAAAGCTGTTCCGGGCTTCCGCCCAGTTTCCGCGGAGAATCTCGACCAGAACGCCTTTGTCGGAACCGTGACGCAAGAAGGAGAAACGCACATCGGTCTTGGCGCGCTAGACGGTGTGTTAATCGTGGGAGTAACACTGGCTGGGTACGATTGCACGCCAGAGAACATTGCCAAGCTCATCTCTCTGGCTCGCGATCAGGAACGCGTTGTCAAAACCGCTGTGAATCGAAACGACTAAAAATAGTTGCTGTTCTGAAATATTTTCCCGATTCGTGTTCATTCGCGCTGTTTCTGTTTGCGCAAATTCAAATACCGCGAATACCTTTAGATCCGTGTTCAGCTTGACCATGCTCGGCAGCGGAAGCGCGGGAAATAGCACGCTCGTCGCCACCGATCATTGCAAAATTCTCGTTGATGGCGGTCTCAGCGCGCGGCAAGTCGTGTTGCGTCTGGAGCAATGTGGCGTCAGGCCGGAGCAGCTCGACGGTGTTGTTCTCACGCACGAACACACAGATCACATGTGCGGGCTTGAAGTTCTCTGCCGCAAATTCGATCTGCCGATTTACTGCAATCGTCTAACGGCCGAGGCGCTTCGGTCCAGCGGGCTCGCGGAGCGATGTCGGAACTGGCGACTGTTCGCTACAGGTGCAGAGTTTTCGATCTGCGACATCACAGTGCAAACATTTCCGGTGCCGCACGACGCCGTTGACCCGCTCGGATTCGTTTTTCACGCCGGTTCAGGCGGTCTTGGGTTTATCACCGATCTTGGTTACGTAACCAAGTTGATCGTCGAACGCTTGCGAGAGGTGCAGACGCTCGTCATCGAGACTAATCACGACGAAAAACTTTTGCAGAACGACACGCACCGTCCGTGGCCGGTGAAACAGCGTATCCAGTCGCGGCACGGACATCTATCAAACATGGCGGCAGCAGGCGTGATCGAAGAATTGTTACCCGGGAAGATCGAGCGCGTCGTACTTGGCCATCTTAGTCGCGATTGCAACACGCCCGCACTCGCTGTGAACACCGTGCTCGCGTCTCTCGAGAAGTGCGGCAGAACAGACGTAGAAATTTATTGCGCAACACAATTCGATATCAGTCCCCGATTCCGAATCGGCGAGACGCATTCTGGTCCGTTTCAATCAACTTTTGAAAACGTTTTCTTCCAAAACGCGCTCTAGCGAATTGTGCGAACGGCACGGCATTTCGCAGCGTCCACTGCCACACTTGCGACCGCGCCTGCTTCGTGTGATGACGAAGAATGTATGCGGTTGAGTTGGACCGGTCGAAACGACTACTGGTGATCAGCGCTGTGCAAAGAGTCACGGCCGCGGAAGCAAACCTCGCCGCGCAAAAAATCCGTGAGCGGTTGCAGGACGTCGCGCCGGGGCTTCACGTCCTGGCGGATTTCCGCTGGCTCAAGTCAATGGATACCGCAGCAGCCCCGCACATCGCGGAGATCATGGATGCGCTCGCCGAAAAACAGGTTGCTTCGGTGACACGTGTAATGCCCGATCCGCACAAGGACATTGGCCTCAATATCCTGTCGCAATTCCACTACGGGCCGAATGTCACTATCACCACGTTCGAGACATTGGCAGATGCACTACGAAGCATCGCAACGAAAACAGATTTTCCGGCGGCCTAATGCCGTTCGCCCCCGAGCTTGTCTCCTTCTTTAATCGCTTCGGCTTCGGTCATGTATTTGCCTTTTTTGGTGGTGCCGTAGAAACGCGAGCCTTCCTTGTGGTACACATGCGTTTCGGAATTGACCCAAACGAGGCCGTGGCCTCCGCCGGGTGCGGGAGCTTTTGCTGCTGTCTGAGCGCTCGCGCCTTTTGCTGTAGCTGCTGCTGGTGCTGCAGCTGCAGGACTGGCGGCTGCCGTAGAATTCTTCGGTTTAAACAAATCGCCAAGACTGAATTTAGCTGGTGAAGCTGACGCCGCAGGACTTGCGGCTGCAGCTGCTGCGCCAGCCTTTGCGTGGGCCGCGCGTTTACCCTTGGGAGATGCCGCAGGAGATTCGGCTGGACTAGCTGCTGTTGTAGCCTCGGCTTTTTTATGAGTGCGCTTAGCCTTGGGCGAAGCTGCGGGTGACTCGGCCGCTGAAGGCGACTCGGCGGTCTCAGCTGCCGAGGTGGTACTCTCGCCTTTCTTGTGCGCCCGACGTTTGATTGGTTCTTGCTTTTGCGAGGCACCGGGGCTCGGCGACTGATCTTGCGCAATACTAACTCCAGCAAGTCCGACTACACAAAGCAGAGCAAGAATTTTCGTGGTCATAGCCCGAGGCTAAGAACCCCGGCGAGTACAGTCAATCCAATTCCGAGAGACATGCAGCGAAAGGCGACGTTTTCCTCGCCTGGCCTGAGCTGTACGAGGGCGATAGGCCACTGTGCGCGTCCTCTCCTCTGTTAAAGCTGAGCCCTTGAGCGTGGTGCCCGCTTGCGCTACCATTTTCCGGGATGCTCGACCTCACTTTGGGATGCCTCAAATGGGCGGCGGTCGGCTTTGTTGTCGCCTTTTTTCTCATGAAACTTTTTGAAGCCAGTCAAATTCACGACGACATTCCCAAACCAGCATTCAAGATACGGCAGACGAAACGCGCCACGCTCATTTTATCCACTTTCGCAGCAATGCTTTCCGCGTTGGTGTGGTTACTGGTACAGAAATTGGACTAGGCCTGGCGCTACATATGGACGGTAGGGATCGAAACTACCCGAGATAAAATCCGCCGTTCACATTCAGCACCTGTCCGGTGATGTAACTTGCCATGGGCGAGGCCAGGAACAGCGCTGCATCGACAATCTCGTGAGCTTCGCCTAGACGACCGAGCGGAATTTGTTTGATGAAGTTCTGCGTCACTTCGTCCGACATCCCTTTGCTCATTCCTACATCGATGAATCCCGGCGCTATGGCGTTTACGGTGATGTTCTGCCGCGCAAACTCGCGTGCTGAAACTTTGGTGAACGCAATGATTGCAGCTTTGCTCGAGGAATAATTCGCCTGGCCGAACAGCCCCATCTGTCCGCTCACCGACGACATGTTGATCACTCGTCCGCCGCTGTGCAGAATCGTTGCCGCCTTCTGCGTGACTATGAACGTCCCGATCAGATTCACGCGGATGACGCTCTCGAATTCGTTCAGCGTCATTTTTTTAATCGTGCGATCGCTGATAATTCCGGAATTGTTCACCAGGATGTCTAGGCCGCCCCGCTGATGCTGTATCTGCTTCATCATCGCTTCGGCCTGC
>DATDFM010000183.1:0-12924 GCA_036522635.1 Candidatus Udaeobacter sp.
ACCTCACGGTCGCGGAGTGCTGGCCGGGGCGAATGTTGGAAACGGGGTTGCGGTTGGCGCGGGCGTCGGCGTCCCAACCGGATTCGGTGTGGCAATTTGTGCGTGCGCGCCAACGAAGAAGGCAACTACACCAACTAGAACGCACACGCTGAGGAAAGCAATGCCCGAACGGGTTCGCGTGCTCGCGGCTGGATGTCGGAATTGAATGGATCTGCTCTTCATCGCTGAGGTCTCAAATAAATAATTCGTTCGAGGCCTCTTTATTGGTTTTATCTGACGTCGCGGAATTTTCTACGAATGCAGATCACCTGCGAAATTGGTCGACGCCGCGGAACGGTCTTGCCATGCCGCCGCCTTTTGACGGACACTTCCCTTATGAAAGCAGAAATAGATTGCGACTTGCATTCTAAATCTCGCTGGATGTTCTCGGTTATTACAGCCGCTATCGCAGCCAGCGTAGTTCTGCTCACATCGTGCTCGGTATTCCAACCTGTTATTGATGTCGTTCCTCTTGGCAGTCTGCAAGAAGGCGTTGTCTTTTACCTTGGCGATGTATTTCGCCCGCACCACGAGTTCACCGTCACGGGGGTGACGGTGGTACAGGAGCAATCAGATGGCTCAAGACGAGCGGTATGGATTGCTGAAGGGGCCCAACCTCTCCGCTACATTACATACGGAGCCAGATATCCGGGCTTAAAAGACGGTCGGTCACCGCTTCCACTGAAGCGCGGCAACAGGTACGAGGTTTTTGTGTACACCAGCACAGGCGGTAAGGGTTTGGACCTTTTTGAATTCGTCGTCGATGAGAACGGGAATGTCAGACAAGTGCCAGATTGGGGAATCTAGCCAACGCGCTGGTGGCAAACTGCTGTCCAGAGAGAGCTCCGTGACTCCGCGATGGTGCGTATCACTATTGATTTCCTATTATGCCGGATCCGTATGAGGGCTCCTTGCGGCGTGATGCCAAGCGCGGCACCAATACCATGACGTTCCAGGTTCCGCGCGGTCGGCAGGATGTTTGAGTACGGAAAACAACGGGAAAAACGCAGCAAAGCCGTTTGGGGCTTGAGCGGGGTCGAACGTTAATTCTCACGGACAAGCCATCTTCGTTGCTGACGCGCGCCGCGAAGAACGCCTGAAACTATCAATGGCTCGCAGCAGGAACAGCTGGGCAATAATTAATAAACTCATATCGACAATATAGACATTGTTTGTTAGGCGGACAGCCAGCGAAAGGTAACACTGCTGTCACTCTTTCTATCGGGTCTAACGCCTCGTTGTGTAGGCCGACGAAAGGCTCAGGGCGTCTGTTGAGCTGGAATTCGCGATTCGTGCAGCAGAACGCTCAGAGGATTGCGGAGCGCGTAAAATAAATATCGACAATCTGCCGCGCATTAAATAGAAGCCTGCTCGATTTCGTCATCCGACAGTTTCAACTTATCTCAGGCCGGGCTGAAAACGCTGGAGCGGGGATCTTCGCTGAGACACCGTTTAGCGTGATCCTCCGGCACTAACTGTAGCCCCGAGTCAGCCGAAGCGAGCCTGTTGCAAGAGAGACTCCTGACGATGATTCCTGGCCGCGCGCGGAACTGGAGTGCGGTTAACACAATTCAGCAATCGACCCTCAACAAAAGACAAAAGATGACAACTTTACCCTTGATAAACTCGATCAGCCGCTCGTTCCCGGTTCGCTTTCATTCTTGTCCCGCTCGTGTTCGCCTGCTTGGTGCTACCAGACACGGCGCGGGCAGTCATTCCGCCGCCGGATGGAGGCTATCCTGGATGAAACACCGCAAAAGGACACAGCGCTCTTCTCAGCCTGACCAGCGGCGGCTACAATACGGCGATTGGTTTCTGGTCGCTCAGGAGCGACACCACTACGAGCTTCAACACCGGCATCGGCGCCGGAACCCTGTTTGCCAACATCGGATAGCAGAATACTGCTACTGGTGCGCTCGCGCTTTTAAGCAACACGACCGGCTCCCTGAACACTGCCAATGGAACGTCCGCTCTTTTCGGCAACATCGCAGGCTTCGCCAACACGGGCCATTGGCGGTAATGCGCTCCTGGGAAACTCCTATGGTTTTGGCAACAGCGCCTTAGGTGCGAGCGCACTGGCGGCGAACACTGTCGGCAACAACAACACTGCCACCGGTAAGGCGGCTATGCTTAGCAATACCACCGCCAGCAACAATACCGCCACCGGGTTTCAGGCGCTCTTGAGCAACATCGAAGGAGAAGGCAACACGGCGATCGGCATTTATGCGCTAAGCTACAGCACCGGCAACTACAGCACTGCCTTGGGCGAAGGGGCCGGTATTGGTGTCACCACTGCTGACAACGTTATCTGTATCGGCACCGCAGGTGCTAATGTGAGCGATAGTTGTTATATCGGAAATATCGCGGGCAAAACCGTCGGTCTCGGTGGAAGCGCCTGTTACGTCGGCAACGACGGCAAGCTGGGCGTGTTTCTCTCCTCGCGCAGGTTCAAGACGGACATTGCCGACATGGACAATGCTAGTGCGGCGTTGCCGGCCCTCCGTCCGGTGACTTTCCATTACAAGCCTGAGCTCGATAAGACTGGCATCCCACAATTCGGCCTAATCGCCGAGGAGGTGGAAGCGGTCAACCCTGACCTGGTTGTGCACGACAAGGAAGGCAAGGTTAGTACTGTACATTACGAGGCAGTGAACGCCATGTTGTTGAATGAGTTTCTCAAAGAGCACAAAACAGTGCAGGAACAGGCCAACACAAGCAGCATCGTGAAAGTCAACTCCGCGAGACAGGAAGCGACCATTGCGCGTTTGGAACAGCAAATTGAAGCCCTTACCGCGGGATTCCAGAAAGTGAGCGAGCAGCTTGAGGCCAGCAAAGCTGCGCCGCAAGTGGTCAAGGACGACTAAAGATGTGGCATTGGCGAAGTATCAGCAACGGAAAAATCTGTTCTGCGCCCGAAATCTTTCATGACTTCGCCACGCTGCGGGTTACTGTTGCTCTGGTACTATGCCGGATCCGTATGAGGGCTCCTTGCAGCGCGATGCCGAGCGCGGCACAAATACGATAACATTCCAGGTTCCGGGCGGGCGGCCGGATGAAATATGCGTTGTCCCAAAGCACCTTCCTTTTGCCGACTATCGCGGCAAGGACGGAGCGAAAGACATCGCTGATGAAAACCAATTGGCCAGCTACGATTTTAATAAAGCCGGCCCGGCGGAAACGGGCGTCATAGCCATTGTTCCCAAGCGCACCAGCACCAGTGCAGCAGTCGATGTTTATCAAATCCCGGCTAGCTCAACTCGGCCTGATCAAATTACTGCGAGTTATTGTTTGAGTGTGGAAAAGAATGGGAAAAACGTGGCGAAGTTCAAGCAAACCGACAACGTCTATACCACGACATGCACCGCGGCGATTCTTGGCTATTACCACGTCTCGCGAGCGCTCGGCGATATCTGCGAGATCAAGCCGGCCGTCCTGCGTACGATGGACATCGAACAGCACAAAAAGATGGTTAGGCTCGCCGCCGAGCTGGGAGCTCATGGCCTTGTCGGCAAAAGTTGGGCGCTGTTCAATCGCTACTACGCCGACCCACGCGGCTCTGATGTGGCCCAAACGCTTTTTACTTCCGACTTCCAGCAAATTTACGGAGCACTCCTCGAAAACACCACTGGCGAAGAGAATTACACCGAATGGTTGAACGCTGGATCAGACCTAAGCAGTACGCGCGCCTTTCGCCGGATGGCGGACTCGCGTTCAGTCGAGGCGATTCTTGGTTCCCGCGATTTCACACAAACCAACGTCCAGGCGCTCGTCGGTATGCGCGATATGAGCGAAATGATCCTGCTCGACTATCTGCTTGCGCAGTCAGACCGTCTGACGGGAGGCAACATCAGTGACTATAACTTCACTTACTATCGCGACGGCGACAAAGTGAAATCGGTTAAGACATCGAAAGCGACCGATTCCCCGGCGGACGCGACGAAGGTGCTCATTAAGAAACTAACGATCAAAGACACGGATGCCGGTTTGTTGAACGCCAATGTCTTTGAGAAAAAGGGCTACATCTCCCAGATCAGCCACATGCATCCGAATACTTTTGCATCTCTTCAGACCCTTGCGACGAAGTGGCGCGATGATCCGACCGTGAAAGAATTCTTTCATCGCGAGTGCGCATTCAGCAACAGTCAGCTGGCCCGTTTTGAAAAATATCTGCTTGCGGCCGCCAGCACACTCCAAAGCCGGTTGGATAGCGGCAAGTTGCGGCTCGATCTCGACCTCGACGATTATTTCGCCGGCATCGCGCCTTCCCCGTCACCATCTCCTTCACCGGCCACTTCAACAATCAACGGGAGCGTGGGTCAATGGGAAAAAGGAGCTGTTAACACGCCTGCAGACGTGTCAACCGTGCAGCGCCTCTTGCAAACCGCCGCACAAAAGCTTAACGATCCCTCGATTGATCCAAAATGGATCGACGGAAAAATCGCGCGTGTGGCAGCCAATTCAAATACGGTGGCGGCGATCCAGGCTTTTCAGACCCGCTCGGCACTCGAAGTGACCGGAGTAATCGAGCCGGCCGACGAGACGTGGACAAAACTGCTCGAGGCCGCCGGTGAAACGACGCCCTGACTTTCAAGAGGTTCTTCAGTTTTGCGGCTGCGACCGAAGCAGGGAAGGGGCGAAAGACTGCCTAACAGGCGGGCTTGCAACTTTATCGCCTTTCAACGCATTATTGCTCGATGGATAATTTCCGCGATTTGTCGGCGCTCGACGGCCTGGTTCATTCGGCATATCGAAATTGTACAACCGAGGAGAGACACGGCGTATTCGTGAACGCGCTCAAGAAAGAACTCGGATTCACGACAGAGCAGGCAGAGCTATATACTTCAATAGTGCTTGGTCAGAACACAGAGAGTTTTGCAGATTGCGTCATGACAAACGGGTTACGTGTGATCGGTAGTTGGGTACGTGGGGAACAGCAAGGCAACGTCGGCAGCTGGCTGTCTACCGTGAAAGAGACATGGCAGTTTAATGAAGACCTTACTTACGAGCATAAGATCGAGAGATACGACTCGGGCATAACAACCGGCCCATTCTTCCAATCTTCGTACTCGGGACCGAAAATTAGTTCGGAGCGCGGTATTTGGGCGCCACCAGATACCAAGCTTGATAAGCTTAACTTATTTGTGATGTCCACGGAACGTTTCGCCAGGTCTATAACGCTTGAATGGATCGAAAAGGAAACGTACAACTACCGGTCCTGCTCGATTGGCGGAAAGCGATTTGGTCGCGAATAATCACCCATTTTGGAGCAGACCGATTGCTATCGCGACAGTCGTGTCTCCGCCGCTGTCATAGTATGCAAACGTAGCAGTGTGTTACTGACTGGACACCGTTTTCGTCGCCGGCTTACTCAGTTCGAGCTGTGTGCTTACCTTCTGTAGGCCGGCACTAAGCGCGTCGATTTGCTTTTGCTGTCGTACAGCGTTCGTTTCCTGTTTCGCAACTGTTGACTGGAGCTGCAAGATCAATTGTTGCTGGTCCGAGACCTTCTTGTGTTCTTTCAAAAATTCATTCAGCAACATTGCGTTCACCGCCTCGTACCGAACAGTGTAAATTTCCCCATTCTGGTCGTGCACAACCAGGTCGGGATTTACTTGAGCGACTTCCTCAGCAATCAAACCAAACTCAGGCCTGTTTGTTTGGTCGGTCTTGTAATGAAACGTCACCGGCTTGAGCGCCAGGATGGTTTCGCTGGTTTTATCCATTGATTTGATATCCTTTTTGAATCGCGCCGAGGAACTGATGGTCCCAAGCTGACCGTCCGTATCGATCATCACCGGGACAGCGTTGTTGTTCCCTGTTGTCACGCCGCGGACGGCGCCGATGAATGTTCTGGTGTGGACGAAGCTATTGCCGATACGGACGGTGCTCGACTCGCCGGCAACACCGGGATTGTCGATGTCAAGATTGTCATGACCGGTTGTAAGGTCTGACCCGGCGACGACCCCAATGGCGGTGTTGCCGTCACCAGTGTTATCAACGAGCGCATTCCAACCTATTGCCGTGTTAAATGCCCCGGTGCTGTTTGCGAGCGCGTTAAAACCGACTGCCGTATTTTTCTGGCCGTGGAGATTTGAGTACAGGGCGTGCCAACCGAAAGCGGAGTTGCCCTCGCCATTGGTGTTACTGAACATGGCGAATGCTCCATTGGCCGTGTTATGAGTGCCGTCTTCGTTAAAAACAAGTGCGTCTACGCCAGTCGCCGTGTTTTCGGTGCCGGTGTTGAGTAAAAGCGCCGCAGCGCCAACAGCTGTATTTGAATCTCCGATATTGAGGTCCAGCGCCCCTGCACCAACAGCGGTATTAAAGCTCCCAGTACTGGTGCTAAACAACGAGTAGGCACCTAGTGCCGTATTTCCAAGCCCGGTGGTAAGGCTTTGAAGTGCCTTGCATCCTTCTGCCGTCGTAAAATTGGGGTAACACCCGTCAGGCGCAGGGACAATCGCTTGCGCCATTGGTGAAAGCGCGAACCAGGTGAGTGTGGATGCTGCGAACAATCTGAAGATTTTCATAATTTTGGTTTTTGTTGTGGTTAATGACTGCTTGTTTGCGAGTGAACCCTTCGCAGTTTCTCCCTGCGGGAAGAATGTCAGGGGGGGCGCGTATCGCCTCTGGCAGACTTAACGCAGGCCGCATGCTGGCGCTTCGAGCGGGAACTCGTCAAGCCTTTTTGTTACCTTCGATGACTTATCTCCCGTGATTTCAAGATACAATGATTTGGCTGGGCCGTTCAAATCTGAACCGAAAATGGCTTCCGACCCGGATGTAAAGTCATGATCGGCAAATACCGCGTTCGCATAGAGCTATCCCGAACGCGCTCGCGAGCGGGCGGCCGGGGCAGACCGTTGGCGTTGAGGCGGCGGCTGGCGGGCTGAGCTACTTGCTCTTTCTGATGTCCGCCTGTCGGCATCATGTATCTATGTCGCTTCGCATCGGCGCGGCTCCATTCGCCAGGCCGTGACGTGCGTTGATTCGCTATAAAGCGGCATTGACGGTATCAATTTGTTTTTGGATCCGCCCATTCGTCGGTATGCCTTGATAAACTCATTGTGCAACGTGTTTTGGGGAACGGGACTGTGCCGCGGAATCGCGGTTGACGTGTTGCAATGTTTTCCGGCAAACTGCCCGATGGAGGCAGAGACAGGTTCCAATATTAGTCTAATTGTCGTTAGGCTTTATCCGCTATGTCCTTTTCGTCGGTTAAATTAGCATCAGCACTCACGCCGCGTGGGCGTTGGTTTTCCGTTCTGGAGTTTGCGTTAGGCGTGTTGGTTGTTCTTGGGCATAACCTGTTTCGTATTCTCCCGAATGAAGTTCCCATCTTGTTTATCCTCGGCTGGATTTCGTTGCGGCGCCGAAACGGGGGCTGGAAATACGCAGGGTTGAGCCGACCAACGTCATGGTGGAAGGCTGTGGCCTTGGCCCTCGTTGCCGCAGCAATCTTGCTATTGGGGAGCGAACTACTTGTGGAACCGCTCGCGCACCGTATCTGGCCAGAACCGGAGCAGGTGTCCACTGTGATCGAATCGGGAGCAGCGGGCTGGAACCACGCGCTAACCAGTCTGCTGATCGTTTGGACGTTCGCGGCGTTCGGTGAAGAGCTATCTTACCGGGGTTATTTACTCACGCGCGCCGCAGAAATGTTGGGACGCTCGGACATCGCCTATTGGGCGGGTATGATCCTTGTTTCAGTGCTCTTTGGTTTTGGTCATTATTATAAAGGTCCATCGGGTGTGCTCGACAGCACGTATTCCGGCCTTGTGCTCGGTACGGTCTATCTAGTAGCCGGCCGCAATCTATGGGCTCCGATCTTAGCACATGGAATCGCCGACACCGCTGCGGTTTTTGTCGTTTTCATGGGCTGGGCACGCTAGGTAAGGCACGGAGCGCGATGATTTCTCCCATGGCTTGCCGCGGCTTAGATGACACATAGTTTTCCACAGAATTTTTGGGGAAGGGGATTGCCCCTGGAATCGTGGTTGACGTGTTGCGGTGTTTTCCGGCAGACTGCTCAATGGAGTCGGATATGGATTGTAGATTAGAGCCTAATTCTCGTTAGACCTATGCGTTCTCAACCGATCATAGCGTTGCTTATAATCACGTCTTTGCAGCTGTGGCCAGCGCACGCCCACGCGACAGATAGCGAAGCCGTCGGGCGAGCGTATACGGCGCAGGCAACTGAGGTGGCTCGTCGAGTGGTGCTTGCAGAGTTGGTGAAGCATCCTGAACGGATTCATCGCATGTCCATGAAATGTACATTCCAACTCGACAAACAAGGCCATCCGCACAACGTGAAAGTTGTCTCGAACCCCCATAATCGATGGGCAGAAGACACCGGTCGCCGAGCGCTAGCCGCTGCAAAGTTTCCGCCACTCCCGAAAAGCGTTATCCAGCAATCCGGCTCGGATGTAGCCAATATCGACTATCAACTCGATCTTAACGAGCCACGATAATGGGTCTACGCTCTAACACTTTCCAGTTTGATGTAGATCTTCACAATCCAGACAATCAGAATATTCGAATCGAGCTCTTAGTGAGCTCATGGCGATGGGTCGGATGCGTTCATTCCAATTCCATTCAACGATGTCGTTGAAACGCCGCTGTTAACCACGTCATCGCCTGATCGGCAACCTGGCGTGAGAGGTGATGGCTTCCGCTGAACTCATGGAACTCCACCTTGTAACCATTCTTCTGCAGCGAACTGGCAAAAATGCGACTAGTCGATGTAATCGGCAGGACATTATCTCCTGTGCCGTGAGCGATATATACCAGCGGGATTTGCACTTCATTATTGTTGCCACGGCGTCCACGCGCGTGAGCCTTAACGATAAAGCCCGGTGAAAATGCGATCACGTAGCCGAAGACATCGCCGTTTGCCAGGCCCAGTGAAAGCGCGTACGACGCGCCATCAGAAAACCCGCCAATAGCGAGGCGGTTGCGGTCAATCGCGTAGCGGGCGAACGCTTCTTCCAAAGCACGATTGACAGCTACGTAGTCGTAACCCCAGTTTTTTGGTCCGATCCCCCAGCTTAGGCTGGGCGATTCCGGCGCGAGGATAATGAAGCGGCCTTTCTCCGCGTAGGGCGCGAATGATTGGCCGCCAGAGAACCATTCCCTGGCAGAGCCACCGGACTTGTGCAACAAGATTAGCAACGGCAGTGGCTCGGCGTGAGCCATGGGGACGTAGATCAATCCGTTTCGACTGCTCAGCTTTTGTAAGCCGGCGCTCGCGGTCTGCTTGGATGAGTCGGCAGGAATCACGATCCTTCCAAGTTCGGCAGTAACACCAAACGATGTCGCTGCGCTTAAAGCAAAAAGGAGCCCATAAATGGGTTTCATACTCTTTAATGCAATAACAAACTGGAAAACGGCTCACTGTTGCGTCGAAATTGCTCAAGCTTTCGTAGTCCCTTGTAAGACGCGTCTGTCTGAAGAGATTCGAGATGAAGGTACTCCGAAGGTGTTATGATGTCATAGCCATGTAAGGCTTTTCTTGCTTATCACCACTGGACCAATCCGGATTTACCATTTCTGCCCGGCTACGTGGCCGGGCTGCGATATCGGTCCGGGATCCCATTCATGTAGTCCTTCCTTCTGTTTCCGCCGCGTGTCGACGATGCTGGTTGCGATTCCAGGAGATGCGAAGGATCCAACTGGAGAGGAGTCCTCCGCCTGATTCGGGTTCAGGAAATGATTTGTAGAGCGAAATTGGTACGCTCAATGAGACTCTGGTCGTACTCTTCGTTGTCCCATGTGATGGCGGGCGGAGCCTGTCCAAAGTCGCCTTGGATCGCTCGTCTACTTCTGCGCAGTTTGCAGTGCTGATTTGCTTAGGTTCAGCTGTGCGGTCACTCTCTGCATTTGCTCGGCTTGTGCTCTCACCATTGCCGCGAGACTTGTAACAGTTGCTTCCAAGTTTTCGACTTTGCGATGTTCCTTGAGAAACTCGTTAAGCAACATTGCATTCACCTGGTCGTAACGAACGCTGTAAGTTTTGCCGTGCTTATCGCGAGTGACTAAATCGGGGTTCACTTTTTCGACCTCCTCGGCCAAAAGCCCAAACCGAGTCGTGCCGGTCGGATCGATCTGTTTGCGATAACGGAAGGTGATCGGCTTCAATGCAAGCAGCGCTTCGCTTGCGTTGTTCATCGGCTTAATATCGTCTTTAAAGCGTTTTGATGAGGCAACCGTATAGAGTCTGCCGTCAACATCAGAGTACACAGGATCGCCACCAAACCCGGCTGCACCGGAGATTCCTGCGATAAAAGTGGTGGCTGTGTTAGAATTGCCAATCCTTGTGGTGTTGCTCTCGCCCGCGACGCCAGCCACCGCCTCCCCGATATCAATGTTGTTATCCGCTGTGATCTGAGCTCCGGCGGCTGCGCCTATGGCTGTGTTGCCGCTGCCGGTGATGTTATTCGTCAATGCGGAAAGACCGACCGCCACATTATCGCCGCCGGTGGTGTTACGCGTGAGCGCCTGAGTGCCAACGGCGGTGTTCGCTGTCAATCCGCCGGAGCCAGTGTTGTTTGCCAATGCATTGAAGCCAATAGCCGTATGAGCGCCACCGCTGGTGTTTGCGGCCAGTGCGGATACGCCAACAGCTGTATTGCTATCGCCGGTGTTATTGATCAGGGCGTTAGAACCCGTGGCGGTGTTGCCACTGCCGGTATTGTGAGCCAATGCCCAATAACCGGTAGCGGTATTGTCATTTCCCGTCACATTGACGCTCAGAGTAGCTCCACCGTCGGCGGTATTTCGAGCGCCCGTTGAGTTATTAGCCAACGCTGAGTATCCCGTTGCCGTGTTTTCATCAGCAGTGTTGGAAGCGAGGGCGAAAGCGCCGGTCGCCGTATTGAAGTTGCCTACACTTGAGAGAAGCGCGCGATCGCCGAACGCGCTATTGCCAGCACCGCTGGTATTGGTGACTAGAGCAAAGGCCCCGGTGGCAGTATTTTCCGGGCCGGTGGTATTACTCAGAAGCGCTCCCGCCCCAATAGCGGTATTTTCGCCAGCGGTATTCACGGAAAGAGTTCCGGCACCAATGGCTGTGTTCAGGCTACCAGTGAGATTGTTCCGGAGTGAAAGGTAACCAACTGCCGTGTTATACAATCCCGTGCTGAGGCTAAAGAGGGCATTCTGTCCTTCCGCGGTGTTGCCGCCAGGATATCCGCCGTCGGGTGGGGGACTAACGGCTCGAGCGGAAGGCGATAGGCCAAAGCAGGCGAGAATCAATACAATGAGAAACACAGGAGTTGTCTGTTTTAGATGAATTGGTCGATTCATGAGCGGATCCTTCTTTCCCCCGCTGATTCGATTTGGGTGCGACGGGTCCCGAAGAGGCAAAGAACCAGCGGGGAAGAGTTCTCCGCCTGATTCAGATCCGTTTATATGCCCTTTGTGTCAATATGGTGTGCGCTTCGTCAAGTCGGGCCCGGCCTGATTCTGATGTAGGACTCGACCTCACCCACTCGAACAGTGTGATTCGCCCGGGCGCGTTGTTCCACCGTTTAGCATCTGCAGCGTGTCCTGCAGGTGCCCGAATGCCGATCGTTCCCGGGCTTCACATAAAACCCAGGGAGTTCGTGAGCGGATCGGGCGCAGGCACAACGTTCGCGACGCAGACTGCTCAGTTCGAGTCCGCGAGCGGCGGATTGGTTAATTCATTCCGGCTTATGTCGGCCTCTCGGCTTGAGCCATCCATGTCGCTTCGCATCCCTGCCGCGGCATTCGCTGCGGTGAGCTGAGCGCTCAATTTCTGCAGACCCGCAGTAAGCGAATCAATCTGCTCTTGCATCTGTTCGACTTTGCGATGTTCTTTGAGAAATTCATTAAGCAGCATCGCATTGATCGCGCTGTATCGGACGCTGTCGATCTTACCTGTTCGGTCGCGGACGGCCAGGTTGGGATCGACCTGAGCTACGTCTTCAGCGATGAGCCCATATTCAAGGCTTTGGGTTTGATCTATCTCCTTTTTATATCGGAAAGTAACAGGCTTAAGCGCAAACAGCGTCCCGCTGGCATTATCCATCGATTGAATGTCCTCCTTATAGCGTCGCGATGAGGTGGTGTGGCCAAGCAAGCCAGTGGTTAGGTTAATGGTAACCGTATCTGTTCCACCCCCACTGACTGAGGTATTATTGATGTTGCGGATGTAGGTGTGATTGCTTTCACCGGCCGAACCAAGAACTGATGCCCCGATATAGACATTCCCATCGCCGATGGTAGCATCGACACCAGCCCCGTCGCCCAAAGCGGTATTGAAATTGCCCGTGCAACCGAACAACGCAGCGCTGCCCACACCTGTATTGAAATTTCCCAGCATATTGACGAACAGTGCTGTGTGGCCGACCCCGACATTGGCGAAACCGGTTGTGGTGTTGGCTAGTGTTTCATAACCAAGTGCGCTATTGGCGGTGCCGCCGGCGTCGCCAGCCGAGGTATCGGCGGACGTCAGTGCCTTGTAACCGACCGCTGTATTAAAACCACCATTATTCAAGTCAGCGTTGCCAATGCTCATGTTGGTGAGGGCTTGATAACCTACCGCCGTGTTAGCGCCAGAGGTAGTGTTTTGGCTCATGGCCAGTGTGCCCACCGCCGTATTGGGACCGACTTCAGTTGGCGAACCCACTACTCCCGTAATCGTGCCGCCAGTGGTGTTGTTGAGCAGCGCCGCGGCGCCCGCAGCCGTATTTTGCTCCGCGGTATTGAAAAGCAATGAGCCCGCGCCAATCGCTGTGTTGAAGCTAGCCGCTGTCACCGAAAGCAACGAGAGCGAACCAACAGCTGTGTTCGCAACACCCGTTGTGAGGCTAAAAAGAGCCTTTTGACCTTCTGCCGTGTTGAAGTTCGCATAGCCACCATCAG
>DATDFM010000184.1:0-9307 GCA_036522635.1 Candidatus Udaeobacter sp.
CGGTGACGCCAATAAACCTCTTCGATCGCTCGCTGATACGCTACGCGCTCGGCGAAGCTGAGCCCTCTGACTTGGCTCGGACTTTTGATCATGTTGCCATAGCTGCTAGTCGCCACGGCGGATTTATACCATTTGTTAGGCGACTGAAACGCTGCACTAGCCGCGATAAAGCCTACCGACAGAAACAAAGCGTACGCAGCGCTGCGCAAGACATAGCCACTGATTTTGCTCCGCATTTTCATTTCTCTCTCCATTCTTTTTTGGATAGTCCTAAATAAGGCTTTGCTGTGCAAGTTTTGGTGAATTTGCGTTCCTTCCAGGATTGGAGGTACGAAGTTTGGAAAGATGTTCTCGAGGTTGGGAAATTCTGAGCTCTGGTCCGGCTCCTGAAGAGATGGAAAAGATGAATCCTGACTTCGTGGACCAAAGAAAGAAAGTCCTGCTGCGTGCGCTACGATGTGGCGAACGCGATGTTGCTCAACGACGGTACTGAGTGAGGAATTTGCGGCGGTTAATGAGTGCTTTTTTCAATTCGCGCTCGTTGTGCCTTCGCTTCGAGATCGAGTTCTGCCAGTAATTGGCGCGCGATGTCCGAAAGTTTGCTGGACCAGGCAACACCCACAACCACAGGCGGGAAATTCGGTAGCGGCAATGCGCGCAGTTCCGGCGGTGACTTGAAGCCGGGTACCGCGACAGTCAAACCGATACCGTAACCGTTGGCGACGTAGTGCTGGATCAATCGTTCGGATGTAACTTCAATCCCGCAAAACCATTCCACGCCGAGTTGCTCAAGACCGCGCTGAAGATGCGCGTGAACGGGATCACTCCGCGAAAAGCACACCAGTGTTTCTTCGATTTTGTCGCGTTTCCACAACTCTTCAGCACGCGTCAGCTTGGATTTCTTGTTCACCAACAGAATCAGCGGCAGCTCCAACAGTGGTCGCACCTGAATTCCCGCGCGAGATTTTTTGTCGACCAGCATGATTGCCAGATCAACCTCGCGAGCCAAAAGCAATCGTTCGGCATCAGTGCGGGTCGCCTCGTGCAGATGAAGCCGGAACGCAGGAAACTTCGCGCGAACCCGTTGCAAGATTTGCGGCAGATAATCGTGCAGCACGATCGCCGGAGCCGCGATGCGCAATTGCGGCGAACTGTTCCGGCGCAGCCTTTCGGCGACAACATCAATGTTCTCGAAGAATGGCCGGATGAACTCAAAAAGCTCCGCGCCTGTCGGCGAGAGTGCGAATGGCCGGCGCTGAAAAAGTTTCGTGCCGAGTGATTCCTCCAGTTTCGCGATTTGTCCGCTCACGGCTGGTTGCTGAATGCCGTAGGGAATATTGCGGACCGCTGCTGCTATGCCGCCATGTTTTGCGACAAAGTAGAACAACTCGAGATGGTGAATATTCATAAACGCCCTCTCCATCATGTCATTCTGAGCGAAGCGAACAATCTCGGATCAATCTTTGGCCAGAGATGTTTCGCTGCGCTCAACGTGACAACGTTACATATAAGGGGAGTCGTAATCGAAAGGGTCGATGAAATCCGTTATTTTTATCAATTCACAGTCGTCGCGCAAAGCAGCTATCCTTTGTCGCAAAGCTGGAGTGATCCAGCCAAAACCAACCACCAATGGAATTTCTAGGCTTTCTTGTCATCGGCTTTGGCATCGCGATTCTCGTTCTGCCGTTTATCGCACTGGCGAAAGCAAATCGCGTAAAACGCGGTGTTGCTGATCTCGCCAGGCGAGTGGCGTCGCTCGAAAACGAGTTGCGCAACATGCGGCCGCACGCGGTTTCGCCCGTGCAAGCGGAGGCGCGTGTGACGGCGCCGGAGCCAATGGAGAAAGCCGCTCCACCATCGATGTCTGCGATCGCCGTATCCAACGCGATACTAGAGCCGCCGCCAATCCCACAAGAGCTCCTCACACCAAAAGCGACGCAAGTCGCGAAACCAACCAAACCGCCAATCAACTGGGAGCAATTCATGGGTGCGAAGTTGTTCGCGTGGATCGGCGGATTCGCGCTTTTCCTGGGCATCGCATTTTTCATTAAATATTCGTTCGAGCACAACTTGATACCGCCAGAGTTGCGGATTGCGATCGGGTTCGTCGCTGGCGCCGGTCTTGTTGTCGGCGGTTTGCTTCTGAAGCGAAAAGAAAACGCTGTAACTGCGCAGACACTCTGCGCGACCGGCATCCTGGTGCTCTACGCCGTTACATTTGCATGTCGAGCTTACTACCACTTCGCGTTTTTTGGTCTGATTCCAACGTTTTTGTTGATGACGCTGATTACAGCGGTCGCGTTTCTGCTTTCCGTGCGGTTGAATGCGATTGTCGTCGCAGTGCTCGGGATCGCGGGCGGGTTTCTCACGCCAATTTTGCTGTCAACGAACCAGGATAATCCGCTCGGACTTTTTGGTTACGTCGCCTTGCTCGACATCGCGTTGCTCGCGCTGGCGGTACGGCAACGCTGGAATGGGCTGCCGATCCTAGGCGCGATTGGAACGGTACTGATGCAATTCGCCTGGGTCGGTGCGTTCTTTGTTTCGGAGAAATATTTCGTGGGCAACCGAGTTCTCATTTTCATGGGCGTATTTGTTGGTTTTCAGGCGCTGTTCCTGGCCGCGGCTGCGTGGGCAAAACGCTCCGGAAAGGCGAACACCACACTTTTCGCGTGCGCGATCGGATTCGCAGCCGTGGCGATGCTCTCGGCGTTTTACCTCTTGGATTTTCGGGCAGTCGCGCAGCAGCCGGCGCTGTTGTTCAGTTACCTGTTCGTCATCGACCTTGGCCTGCTCGCCCTGACATTGATCGAAAGAAGGCTCGCGGTCGTTCAAGTCCTGGCGGGAATTGGAGCGTTCATTTTTCTGGGCGCATGGACGGGCAATTACCTGACGATTGCTCACATTTATCCCGCGCTGGGATTCTATTTCGTCTTTGCGCTGTTTCATGCAGCGGTGCCAATCGCGTTGCAACGCTTCCACAAGAGCGAGGTTCCACGATGGACTCACATCTTTCCTACCCTCGCCCTGCTCCTTGTGCTGATACCGATCTTCCGGCTAACCGAGCTTTCACCGCTGCTCTGGCCGTTCGTGTTCTTCATCGACGTTCTCGCAATTGGTATGGCCATAGCCACTGCGACTCTGCTGCCCGTCATCGCCGTGCTTGTGCTCACGCTCGTCGCAGTTGGAGCGTTGCTGACGCGAATTCCGACCGATCTCAGTGGCTTGCCGATGGCCCTGGTCATACTCGCCTGCTTCGCGATTTTCTTTTTCGTTGCGGTAAGTTGGGCGTGCCACCGTTTAGTGGCGGCGGGAACGCGCACACCGAAGCTGTTCGGCAACATCACCGATCCGGCGAACCTGTCGGTTCAACTTCCGGCGCTCTCCGCGACTCTGCCATTTCTGCTGCTCATGATGGTGGCGCTGCAGTTGCCGCTAACAAATCCGTCACCTGTGTTTGGTCTGGGATTGTTGCTGGTGATTTTGCTTTTGGGCATGAGCGAAATTCTTTCGCTCGACCTGGTACCGGCGGTTGCACTTGTCTGTGTGCTTGGACTGGAGCACGCGTGGCACTTCCAACATTTCGACCCGGCGCACGCAACGCTGCCATTGATGTGGTACCTCGGGTTTTATGCCCTCTTTACCATCTTTCCCTTTCTTTTTCATCGGCGGTTTGACGGGAAAACCGTGCCATGGGCGACAGCAGCGCTTGCTGGTCCATTGCATTTTTATCTTATTTACCAACTCGTTCGCACCGCATATCCGAGTGGGGTTCCGGGTCTGGTGCCGGCCGCATTTGCGCTGCCGGCAATACTTGGATTGTTCCTATTGCTAAAACGCACCCCGCTCGAGAGTCCGGCGCGCAACGCGCAATTGGCGCTCTTTGGCGGCGCTGCGCTGTTTTTCATTACTCTAATTTTCCCGATCCAATTCGATCGACAGTGGATCACAGTGGGTTGGGCGCTCGAAGGCGCCGCTCTGTGCTGGCTATTCCGTCGGGTGCCTCACCCGGGCCTGCGCTTCGCTGGCGTCGGTTTGCTCGTGGTCGCATTCGTTCGCCTGGCGCTCAATCCAGCCGTGCTCAGTTATCATCCGCGCGCCGCCTTCCCGATCTTCAACTGGTACCTTTACACGTACGGGATCGCCACAGCTTGCATGTTCGTTGCCGCGCGATTACTGGCGCCGCCACGCAATCGCATGCTCGGACACAATGTGCGGCCATTACTTTACACACTCGGTGCGGTGCTTGCCTTTTTCACGGTGAATATCGAGATCGCTGATTACTTCAGCACGCCGGGCGTCGCCGCGTTGACATTTCAGTTCTCAGGTAATTTCGCTCGCGACATGAGCTATAGCATCGCCTGGGCGTTGTTCGCCCTTCTGCTGCTCATTGTCGGAATCCGAAAACGAACCGCGGCCACGCGTTATGCCGGCCTGGGGATGCTCGGCATCACCATCTTGAAACTTTTCTTTCACGATCTTTCGCAACTTGATCAACTCTATCGCATCGGCGCGTTCATTGCCGTGGCGGTCATCGCAATTGTGGCGTCGTTTCTCTATCAGCGGTTTCTTGCTGCAGCCTCGAAAAGCAATGAAACGAATACTGCAATCTCACCTGCTCCATAGCTTCTGGGTTTTCGTCGCCCTAACGAACGTCGTCCACGCGCAAACGAGTCCGCCGTTCAATCCTAACGAGTGGCGTAACAGACAGACGCTCGAGGTTCCAGCCAAGGGACTCGTGCGCATCAATGTTCCGGCGACAACGCTAAATGCCGCGCAGCCCGGGCTCGAAGACGTGCGTATCATCGATTCTGCCGGGAAGCAGGTCCCTTACCTCATCGAGCGACTGATGCCAGAGCCCGAATCAAGGATAGCGCCAGCGGAATTTCGCAGCACCATCGCAAACGGCGGGACCGAGTTAAATCTCAAAACAGGGACGGCTGCGCCGATTACTGCGGTAACTCTTGAAACGCCAGCCACGCAATTCATGAAAGCTGTGGATGTTGAAGGATCCAATGACGGGAGAACCTGGACGAAACTCGCTGGCGGAGATTCACTGTTTCATTTGCCGAACGGCGCGACAAAACTGCGTGTTTCATTGCCCGAAGGCGCGTGGCAATTGCTCCGAATCACCATTGACGAACTCGGGTCGCCGCCGATGCCTTTCACCGGGGCACAGCTGCACAAGGCACGCACAAACGCGCCTGCGGAAACCGTCGCCGTCACGATCAAATCGCGAGATGAAAGTCCCGGCACAACGAGACTCGCTCTCGATCTTGGCGCAGCGAATCTGACCTTGGGATCCTTGCGGATCGAGAGCAGCGAACCAGTATTCACACGCGCTGTTACGCTCGCTGTACCCGAGGTTAGCGACGACGGCATTCGCGAGCGCGATATCAATGACGCTGTGATTTACCGAATGAATGTGAACGGCAAAAACGAAGCGCACCTGGAGATTCCGCTCGAATCGCAAATCCAGATGCGCGAGTTGTTGGTGCTGATTCGAAATGAAGACAGCCCACCAATTTCGATCGACGCTGTGCGCGCCGACAGGCGGCTGGTGCGTCTGACCTTTTTCGCAAGCCAACCCGGCCAGTATTCACTTCTCAGCGGCAACACCCAATCTGTCGCTCCGCGCTACGATCTTTCGGCGCTAAGTGGAAAACTCAAGAATGCCGCCGCAATGGACGTTGTTCCCTCGGCGCTTGCTCCGAATCCAAATTACAAACCGCCTGAGGCGCTCGCCGCGGCGACATTGAGCGGCGCGAAAATCGATGTGGCGAAATGGAAATTTCGAAAACTTCTACCGCTCACACAAAATGGCGTACAACAAGTCGAACTCGACCCGGAATTATTGGCTCGCTCCCAACCGGACCAAGCCGACATCCGCATCGTGCGCGGCGAGTATCAGCTGCCATTTATTTTTCAGCGCACATCACTATCGCGTCCGATCAGTTTGAATGCTGCGGCAGCGAATGACCCGAAGAAGCCTTCCCTTTCGCGTTGGTCCGTAAAACTTCCGCAGCCCGGCGTACCGATCATGCGGCTCGTTTGCACGTCGTCTTCACCTCTTTTCCATCGACAAATGCGCTTGTGGGAAGAAGTCACTGACGAACGTGGCGAGAAATTTGTGACCGAACTCGGCCGCGCCACGTGGGATCAAACGCCCAACTCTCCCAAGCGCGATTTGATTATTGACCTCAATGCGCGCCCCAAAAGCGATACGTTGTTTCTCGAAACAGATAACGGCGACAACCCGGCTATCGAGCTACGCGAATTTCGCGGCTTTTACCCGGTAACACGTGTCGTATTCAAGGCGACGCCCGACCCCGCCCAGCCGGTTTGGCTTTACTACGGCAATCCCGATGCAGTCGCCCCGCATTACGATCTCACTCTCGTTACCGGTGAACTCCTCAAAGCTGAACGCAGCACCCTCACCGTGGGCGCAGAAGAAAACCTTTCGCCAAAGCCCTCGTTTGCGGGCCAAACACTCACCGGATCAACTCGCTACATTTTTTGGGGTGCACTGGCGTTAGTTGTGATCGTGCTGCTCGCGATCATGTCGCGCTTCCTGCCGAAACCTCAAGAGGAATGATCAGCATCAAAGTCGTCTTTGCCTACGAAACAGTCGAGAAGATGCCAAAACCTCAGCGTAATTTGGTGCGCCTTTCTTTGGTGTAATTCGCCTGTTTCGTGGCCTAGAGGATGTGAAGCTAAGAATAATCCCGACCGGTGGGAGGTTGCTCGTCCTTGGTCTCGGATATTTTGCTTTGATGTTCTTCGGGCATTTGCCGGACCACTTAATTCTTTTTCCAACAACGGCGCCCATTAGTGCCGGCGGAGCCGTTCGCAAAACGATTCCTTTCGAAAATGGCGATTTGGAAATATGGACGGCTCAGTCGAGATGGGCAAAGCAACAGGGCCGCGCAGACATTTTCATTTTGCGGTTTTATGGCAACGCGGATCGCGCGGACCGCTGGTCCGCCATGGAAGCCGAGTTGTGGCATGATCGCGCAGTGGAAATCTGGGGAATGAACTATCCCGGATTTGGCGGCAGCACGGGACCGGCACGATTAGCGCGTATTGGACCAGCAGCGGTTGCGGCATTCGACGCGTTAAAACGTGAAGCGGCAGACGCGCCAATCGTCGCATTTGGCGCTAGCATCGGAGTAACGGCCGCGCTGCACCTGGCCGCGTCGCGTCCGACCGAAATTGCGGGATTGATTTTGCATAATCCACCGCCGCTGCGCGAAGTCATCCTGCGCCAGTTTGGCTGGTGGAATCTGTGGTTATTAGCAGGTCCTGTCGCATTGCAGATCCCGCGAGACCTCGACTGCATCGCAAATGCTAAAGCCAGCCGCACACCAGCAATTTTTTTGCTGGCGGAAAAAGACGAAATCGTTGCGCCGCGTTTCCACCGGTTGGTCGTTCACGCCTATGCCGGAGAAAAACGCATCATCGAATTGCACGGTGCCCATCACAACGACCCTGTCGAAGGGACTGCGCTGGCACATTTGAACGACGCACTGGGTTGGATGTTGGACAAACCCCGTTAAAATCCGCCACTCGTCCTGAGCGCACTCGAAGGATGCAGTGAAGTTAACCGTGCGTTTCGCCACGGGATTAAAAGCCTGATCTCGCCCCGGAAAGCTTTCGGCGCTGCGTTGCAGCCTCGACTTCGCTCGGAATGACCTTTATGAGAAGACTCGTTATGCAGAACGCTCAAAACCTGATGAGCAGTTTCGAGTTCATCGCCGCGCTCATGTCCATCATCATCGGACTCGGAGTGACCAATTTGCTAGCGGGCGCGGGGCGCGCCTTCTACCGCCGCAAAGAAAACCCGCTCGATGAAGTTCACATTGTCCTCACCATCGCCACCCTGCTGCTGCTGGTATTGCAATGGTGGGTGACGTTCAAATGGAACACCGAGGTCGTCTGGAGCTTTGACAGGTTTCTCGTGCTGATCGTCTGGACCATCACGCTTTACATGCTCACCGTTTTCCTGTACCCACCGGACTTATCCGAAGCGGAAGAACACCAGCGCCGCTTTCAACGGAACCGTGTGGGCTATTACTCGGCGTTCCTTGCGATGATGGCGCTCGACATCATACAAACCGCAATCCACGGCGATCTGCTTCATCCAATTTGGTACCTGCCGTTTGCAGGCCACTACGCCGTCCTGGCGGCAATCGGACTCTGTGCGCATCGACGGGGTTACGATCGCTTTTTTGCGTGGTATCTACTCATCACGCTGTTGATCTGGGCCCTGCTGGTAAGGAGATACCTCGTTCCAGATACGATAGCGGGGTAACGCCCTGTTATTGACGTCGAGACCAATCATGTCGGTTCATTATTCCTTCTTTATTTTGGCCTTCTTTCCTTGGCCATCGCACCTTTGACGAAGCGGGCTAGCCCTCACTCATGTATAGCACGGGAATCGGCCAAATTTTACGGGAGAGTTATCACGGCTTATTGGAAACCACTTTTGCCGCTGGCTTGCCGACCTCGACTTGGGCGTTCAGTCTTTGAATTTGCTTTGACTGCTCTTCGAGGCGGGCCGTGAGCATCTCTATTTGTTTGTGTTGCTCCGTTAGGTTGGTCTGCAACTGCTCAACTTGCAGATTGAGCATGGCTTGGGCGGCTTCTGGATTGACTTTTGGAGTAGTGGGGTGAGGCACGCTGGGTTCAGGTCCAGAAGCGACGGGGACGGTGCCCAACCTTCCATCCGCATCGACGAACACCGCTTGCGCGGTGTTGGCGTCAACGAACCCATTAACGATGTATGCGATATAAGTGTGGTTATCCACTTGGCCAAAAACACTATGGACCCCAGTAACAGGACCGATGGTGATAATGTTACTGCCGATAGTGATGGCACTCCCGGAAGATGTACCCAAGCACACGTTGTTGCTGCCGCTGGTGATATGATCCGCGGCGTGCCTGCCCACGGCCACGTTGTCGCTGCCGTGGTCGACGAGACTGAGCGCTGAATTGCCGATGGCGGTGTTATTCTGACCGTCGATGTTAGTTTCGAGGGCACGATTACCGAAAGCTGCATTGTTGATGCCGGTAGTGTTGGCAATGAGCGCGTGAGAACCCGTGGCTGTGTTGGGGCCACTCGTGGCATTTTGGAGCGCAGCATTACCAACAGCCGTGCTGCCGTTGGCATCGGTGCTGTTCACAAGGGCGAACGCTCCAACGGCTGTGTTATTGTTGCCGGCACCGTTGAGTAAGAGCGCGCCTGTGCCGACGGCCGTGTTTTCATTTCCATTGTTGAGGTTTAGCGCTCCCGCACCGACAGCGGTAT
>DATDFM010000185.1:0-15990 GCA_036522635.1 Candidatus Udaeobacter sp.
CTGTTTAGCCTCACGACAGGCCAATGGAACACAGCCCTGGGGGGCTTCACGCTGTGGAAAAACACGGACGGCAGCTTCAACACGGCTGTCGGGACAGCGGCTCTTTTACTCAACGTCGGAAATCAGGCTAATTTCGAGGGAATTGACAACACGGCTGTCGGCGCAGCGGCGCTTCTATCCAACACCAGCGGCTCCAACAACACGGCCGTTGGAGCGGACGCTCTCCTACATAACGACACCGGCTTCAACAACACAGCCGTTGGAGTGAACGCCCTGTTACATAACGATATCGGCTCCAACAACTGCGCCTTTGGTTCTGGCGCACTCTATTTGAACACTTCCGGCCTGCACAATACTGCCATCGGCACTTCGGCGCTCTTTAGCAATGTCGGCAGCGACAACACAGCCGTCGGATTCGGCACGCTTGATGCCAATGAGGATGGTATTCAAAACACAGCCATCGGCTCACTCACGCTTGCTCACAATACCGGCAACTTCAATACCGCCGTTGGCTTTCAAGCACTGACTGTTAATAGCATGGGCGGGACTAATACGGCTGTGGGAGGGGGGTCACTTGCCAACAACACGGCTGGAAGCAACAACATCGCCCTGGGATTTGGAGCTGGCTCCAGCGTCGTGACTGCCAGCAACACCATTTGCATTGGAATTTCCGGTGTTGACGTCTCCGACGGCTGCTATATCGGCCATGTGTTTGAGGAAGCGCTTGATCCTGACCACCTGGACATGGCAATCGATGTGAATGGGAAAGTAGGCACCCCGGCTTCGTCGCGCCGCTTCAAGGACGATATCAAACCGATGGACAAAACCAGCGAAGTCATCCTCGCGCTCAAGCCCGTGACTTTCCACTATAAGAACGACACGAAACGCGTGCCTCGATTTGGTTTGATAGCAGAGGACGTCGCAAAAGTGAACACTGATCTGGTGGCGTTTGACAACGAAGGCAAGCCCTTCACGGTGCGCTACGATCAAGTGAACGCCATGTTGCTCAACGAGTTCCTCAAGGACCATAAAAAAGTCCAAGAACAACAGAGCGGCCTTGGGAAACAAGAAATCAGCATCAGCAAGCTTGAAAAAGAAATCGCGGACCTCACGGCGCAGCTCAAAGGCCAAGCCGCAAAAATTGAAAAGGTCAGCGCTTTCGTGGAAACAAAAAGGTTAACGACAAAAGTGGCTCTCAATAACCCATAGACGAAGAGTGGACACCGTGTATGGCCGGACTGATCCCTTTTATTTTCAGTCTTGCGGTGTGACCAGGAACCTCGGCCTCAGCAGAAAGATGAAATCAACAATGAAAATCAATATCATTCCGCAAGTTCTAATTAGCCTCGTTCTTTGCCAGATTGCGCAAGCGGTCAGTCCAGCGCCGGACGGCGGTTATCCAGGAGGCAACACAGCAGAGGGCCAGAATGCGCTTTTGAGTCTCACGACTGGGACATACAATACAGCAGTTGGTTTCTTGTCGCTTAGAAGCAATGCCACGGGCGGCTTCAACACGGCCGTTGGCGCTGGTGCGCTTCTTGCCAACACAGGCGACACAGCGGTTAACAATACGGCGACCGGCGCCGGCGCGCTCTTGAGCAATACAACTGGCCAGTTCAACACGGCCGATGGCGCGTTCGCACTCTTTAGTAATGCTACCGGCACAGATAACACGGCTAGCGGCGACCAGGCGCTTTTTGGCAATACCGAAGGCAGCAGCAATGTAGGCTATGGTGACTTCACCCTTTGGAGCAACAGCATCGGCAACAACAATGTTGCCATAGGTTATACGGCACTACGGAATACGACAGGCAGTGGCAACATCGCAATAGGCACTGTGGCTGGTTTTAATCTTACTTCAGGCGACTCCAACATCGACATCGATAACCAGGGCATCGCTGGAGAGTCGAACACCATTCGAATTGGAAGCGTTCAAACCAGCACCTTTATCGCGGGTATTGGCACGACAGCACTCGGCTCCGGAACACAGGTCTTGATCGACGCAGCGACTGGTCAGCTCGGCATCAACCTTTCATCGCGGAAGTTCAAAAAAGACATTGAACCGATGAACAAAGCGAGCGAAGCGATCCTGGCGCTTAAGCCGGTGACGTTCCGATACAAGACCGACAAGACCGATACGCCACAGTTCGGCTTAATCGCCGAGGAAGTGGCATCGGTGAATCCGGATCTCGTGGTTCGAGATGAGGCAGGAAAACCCTATAGCGTGCGCTACGATCAGGTTAACGCGATGCTGCTCAATGAATTCCTCAAGGAACATAAGAAGGTGCAGCAATTGGAAGCTGATCTGGCAGAGCAACGAAACAATTACAGGGCGGCCATCGCTGAGCTGAAAAAAGAAACAGACCTGAAAATCCAGAAGGTGAGTGCGCAGATTGGGCTGCACAAGACGCGGTCAAAAATTGTCGTGAAGGACTAATATCGGCTATTAGTCATAGGGCCGATCAGCCCTATTCGTGGTGCGCAGCCTTTACGATTTGAGCGAAACTGCGCGGATCTAAGCTGGCTCCGCCGACGAGGGCGCCGTCGATGTCGGCCTGGCTCATGAGTTCGCGGGCATTCTCCGGTTTCACGCTGCCGCCGTACTGAATGCGCACTCGGTCTGCTGTGGCCTTATCGGACATTTCGCCCAGGATATGTCGAATGAATGCGTGCGCTTCCTGTGCTTGTTGAGGCGTTGCGTTGCGGCCGGTGCCTATCGCCCATACCGGTTCATAGGCGATAACTGTGTCCTGCAACTGTTTCGGCGTCAGACCCGCAAGGCTGCCGCGCAATTGGATCGATAAGATTTTCTCCACATTGCCTTTGTCTCGCTGTTCGAGCGTCTCTCCGACACAAACAATGGGGCGAAGCTTTGCCTCAAGCGCAGCGCGCACTTTGCGATTGACCATTTCATCAGTCTCACCGAACAACGTGCGGCGTTCGCTGTGCCCGAGGATGACGTAATGGACAAATAAGTCGCGTAAAAGCGGAGCGCTGATCTCGCCTGTAAACGCGCCGCTTTTCTCCCAATACATATTTTGCGCCCCAACTTTGATGTTGTGTGCTTTGCCTAATGCTTCGCTTACTTTCGCGATTGCGGTGAACGGCGGAATGATCACCACATCGACATCAGTTATTTCGTCAATGTCGGGTAGGAACGAATCCACAAACCGCGCCGACTCAGCCTGCGTCATATTCATTTTCCAATTAGCCGCGATGATTTTTTTTCGCATAACTCGTTCTGACAGAATGAACAAAATCTACAAAATGATTAAGGCGAAATTCGATTCTGCCCGTTGCGCTAATTCTGTTCTATGTTTTATCACTGAGCGCAGCCACGCCGGGAAGCTCTTTGCCTTCGAGTAATTCCAGCGTCGCGCCGCCGCCGGTAGAGATAAACGTCATTTTCCCGCCAAGCCCGGCCTGTTTGACTGCTGTCACCGAGTCGCCACCACCGACAATTGTGTTTGCGCCCGATTGCGCCATGGCTTCTGCGATCGCAATTGTGCCGTCACCGAATTCCGGAATTTCGAAGACGCCCATCGGCCCATTCCATAAAATCGTTTCTCCCTTGGCAATTTCCTCCTGATAAAGCGCGATCGTTGCCGCACCAATATCTACTGCCTGCCATCCATCGGCGATTCCGTGCTGCGGTGAAAGACGGCTGGTGTTTCGCATGTTTGCGCCAGGACGAATTTCATCCGCCTCGACCACATCAATTGGAATGAGAAACTTTACATTGCGTTGCTTTGCCAAATCCAAGAGCTCGCGCGCGAGACCGACCTTATCAGATTCAACGCGGCTCCCGCCGACTGGGATTCCTTCCGCTTTCAAAAACGTGTTCGCCATCGCGCCGCCGATGAGAATCGTGTTTGCCTTCTCCATTAATGCTTTTAGGACGCCGATTTTGTCAGACACCTTAGCGCCGCCCAAAATGACGACAAAGGGCCTGGCCGGATTCTGAAGTCCATCGCGCAGATGTTTCAATTCTTTTTCCATCAGCAGACCCATGGCTGATTTCGACACGAATTTTGTGATACCTGCCGTTGAGGCGTGTGCCCGGTGCGCGGCGCCGAAGGCATCGTTCACATAAAAATCGCCCAACTCTGCGAGCTCTTTCGCGAACTCTGGGTCATTCGCCTCTTCACCTGGTTGGAAACGAACATTCTCGAGCAGCGCGACATCGCCGTTCTCCATGTGCTCGACGATTTTCTTTGGCACATCACCAACGGTGTCGTGACTGAAAATGACGGGCTGATGAATCAGCGAATGCAAATATTCGCCGATTGATCGAAGCGAATATTTTTCCATCGGGGTTCCCTTGGGCCGGCCGAAGTGCGACATCAAGACAGTTTTCGCGCCGTGTTCGCGCAGGTAATTGATGGTCGGTAAACTTTCCCGGATTCGGGTGTCATCAGTCACCCGAACTTTGCCCCCGCGAATTTCAGTCGGCACATTAAAATCGACCCGCACCAGCGCGCGTTTCCCGCGGACATCGAGATCACGAAGAGTGAGCTTCGCCATTACTTTTACTCGTGCTCCTGCTCGTGCTCGTAATCGTCCTCGATTGGATATGCGGGTTCTTCCTCGCGCAAAACATGCGCGTGCTCAGAGAACCTGCGAAGAGGTCCAACCAACATCTGCGTGATTCTGGCAAGTCGTTCTTTGCCAGGGACGACTTGCTCCACGGTTGCAAGCTTTCGCGCAAGCATTACGTCCAAGCACGCAGCGCATTCGAGCGCAGACCCGCGTGCCACTGCGAAAAACCTCGCTCGATCTTTAGCGGAGAATTTGCCGTTACCTTCAGCAATATTCAGCGGGATACTGGTCGAAGCGCGATCGAGCTGATCTTTGCCAGCTGCTTTCGCTGACATTGAATTAAGCAATTCCCCGGTCCAGCCACAGAAGCCGATCGCCTCCTGATAAACGTCCAGTTTTTCGTGGTCGAAGTAGGCTTTCATTCCTTATTAAGAACGATTACGAGCACGAGCACGATTACAAATCGTTACCCGGCCAGCATTTCCATCATTTCGACGCAGCGATTGCTGTAGCCCCACTCGTTATCATACCAGCCGACAATCTTTACGAACCGATTGCCCATCATGAGCGTTAGTTTGCTATCGAAGATGCAGGAGTGCGGATTTCCAACGATGTCTTCAGAAACAAGGGGCTCATCACTGAATTCGAGCACGCCTTTGTAGCTTTTATCTGACGCCGCGTCCTTGAAGGCGGCGTTGACGCTGTCCACGGTGGCATCTTGTTCCAGCACCGCGGTGAAATCCGTAACTGAACCATCCGGGGTCGGCACGCGGAAGGCGCCGCCATTTAGCTTTCCTTTGAGCGCTGGAATTACTTCGCCGATCGCCTTTGCCGCACCAGTCGTGGACGGAATAATGTTAATTGCGGCTGACCGCGCCCGTCTCAGGTCGCTATGCGGAAAATCGAGAATGCGTTGGTCGTTGGTATAACTGTGGATCGTGCTCATGAACCCGTGCGCGACGGCGAATTTGTCATTCAACACCTTCGCCATCGGCGCAAGGCAGTTCGTCGTGCAACTGGCGTTGGAGACGATTTTATCCTTGGCCGGATCGTAAGCGTCGTCGTTCACGCCAATGCAAATCGTAACGTCCGGATTTTTGGCGGGAGCGCTGATCAACACGCGTTTGGCTCCGGCCTTCAAGTGCAGTTCGGCCTTGTCTCGATTGGTAAATAACCCGGTCGATTCAAGCACCACATCCACGTCCAGTTTTTTCCACGGGAGATTCGCTGGATCGCGATCCTTCAAAACCCTGATTTTGTGGCCACGCACGATGATATTTTCATCATCGTAACCAATCTCTCCGTCGAATTTACCATGCACCGAATCCCACTTGAGCAGATGGGCGAGCGTGTGTGTGTCAGTGAGATCGTTCACCGCGACAACAGACTCAACCTGTTTTTGTGACATGGCGCGAAGGACATTGCGCCCGATGCGCCCGAAACCGTTAATAGCAAAATTAGCCATAGGAATTTGATCGTTAAAAGTTAACCGTTGAACCGTTAAAGCTGAAAAACGCTCAACACTCAACGTTCAACGCGCAACGCTCAACTTCAAATTCAAGATCATTGGACGTTAGGAGTTGGACGTTGGAAGTTTTTTTAAATGAAATGCATCGCGACGTTCCTGATAATCGTGCCGATTGTCTTTGGACAACCCGCGCGCGCAACGGGGCCTAAGGCCATCCTGGTGTTCGGCGACAGTTTGTCAGAAGGGTTCATGCTCAAACACAGCGAAGCTTATCCCGCTTTGCTGGCAAGAAAGCTGCGCGCCGCTGGCCTGAACTTTCTGGTGACCAACGCGAGCGCCTCCGGTGGGACCACTGATGGCGGCTTGGAACGGTTACCCCCGCATTTAAAGCACAAAATCGACATCTTGATTCTGGAGCTTGGGATTAACGATGCGTTTCGCGGCGTACCAATCAATCAAATCCAAAGCAACCTCCAAGAGATCATCGATAAGGTAAAAGCCAGGAACCCAAATTCGCGCGTGGTGATTGCAGGAATCCAACTCCCTAACTATTCAGCCGACGATTACGTCTCTGCATTCGGCAAAATGTTTGCTGATTTGGCGGCGAAGAATCAAGCGGCGTTGGTGCCCTATTTACTTAAAGGAGTGATAGGCAATCCCTCCTTGAATTTAGCGGACGGCATTCACCCGAATGCGGCAGGACAAAAGATCCTTGCCGAAAACGTCTGGCAGGTTCTCGAACCTGTGGCGCGCGAAGTGGCGGCGCGCTAACAATTGCGAACGCCGAACAAGCAGTCGGCTTCGGTGTCATGTTGAGCGAAGCGAAACATCTCAGAATTTTTGCTGCGAGACCGCAAAGCCGCATAATCTGAGATTTTTCGCGTCGCTCAGAATGACATTCCCAAGTGAAGGCAACCATTGAACAGGCTTGACGCGTTAAGTAAGGAAACGACGAAAACAAGATGGACCCTGCACGACCGACTGATCCCGATCCGGCTGATCCGTTTACCGCGGAACGCCCTGACCACTCTATTTTTGAAACGATCGAGATCGCTACGGAAGGTGAAGATTGCGATGAGTGCGTGCGCAAACTGCGACCAGTGTTGAAGAACATTCCAGGCGTGCAAGACGTAAAAGTCGACCTTCCGGAGGAGCGCGTCATCGTTACATTCGATCCGCGCAAAACACATCCACCCGATCTACACGATGCAATCTTGAACAGCGGTTACAAGCCGGCGCCCGTGGCCGACTAAACTGTAGCCGCGGTCTCTGACCTCCGAATTCCTCGTCGCTCTGAGAGCGACGCTACAAAAAGTCACACCGTTGGCTGCTGCTGGGTCAGGCAATGAAACGTGCCAAGACCCCAGATCAATTCCCGACAATCGATGCCGATGACATGTCGATCAGGAAAACATTCGCGCAGAACGGATAAGGCAATTTCGTCGTTCGGATCGCCAAATATGGGAACGAGCACCTGTGTGTTCGCGATATAAAAATTCGCGTAGCTCGCTGGCAATCGCAGTCCTTCGCGCACGATCTTCTTCGGCATTGGAAGCGTACGGATCTCAAGATTGCGGCCACCGATTTTCATTTCGCGTAAACGCGCCAGATTTTGCTGGAGCGGTTTGTAGTTTTCGTCGTCATGATTCTCTTCAACGACGGTCACCACAGTTCGTTCAGATATAAATCGCGTGAGATCATCGATATGACCATCCGTGTCGTCGCCGGCGATGCCGTCACCTAGCCACAGAATGTCCCTCACGCCGAGGTAATCACGCAGACGTTGTTCTATTTCATCGCGCGACAAGTTGGGATTCCGATTCTTATTCAGGAGGCAGGACTCACTGGTGAGTAATGCGCCCCTTCCGTTTACCTCGATCGAGCCGCCTTCAAGGATCATATGGGGGTAAAAAACCGGCAATTTCAGGATTTCGGCGAGGCGAGTCGGTACAACTTCATCGAGATCAAACGGCGGATATTTATTTCCCCATGCATTGTAATCCCAGTCCACCACAGCAAGTCTCGGTTCGTGATCGCGTGTGAGAAAAATCGGGCCATGATCGCGGCACCATGGCTCGTTCGTGGGGACCCGAAATAACGTGATCCGTTCCATCGGTAGTCCGCTCAAAACAGACCACGCTTCTGCTTCATGGGCGTCGTTCGAAACGTTGATGCAAACCCGCTCGGATTCGATCAACACCTCGACCATGGCCCGCAACGCAGGCAGCACGCGATCGAATGACTCGGGAAAACTAATCCCCTCACGTCGCGGCCACGAAAGCCATGTAGCCGTGTGCGGCTCCCATTCCGCCGGCATGCGATAGCCCAGCGCGGCTGGTGTTTTTGAATTTTGATTCATCGGCGTCAAACGTCCAACGCCCAACGCTCAACGTCCAACGCGCAACTCGGAATTTAGATCGCCGCGAGGAGGTTCGCCTGAGCCGATCAGCGCGACCGCTCTTTTACATACATGATGTGCTCCGTCGCTGGTTTGTAGATGGCGCCGACGATTGCGCCCGCGATTGTGAATTGGATCACAGCGCCAGCGATCCAGCCGAAAAGGATTTTAAACGTCAATGGTTGGACTGCGAACGAGATTAAATGTGGGCCTGCGTACACTAACCCCACCAGAAGCCCCAGCATCGCTCCGGCGCCCGCGCGTCCGTTTGGAACATACCGAGTACAGAGCAGGGTGAAAAAGAAGGCCATGACGAATTGACCAAGCGCAAGCCATCCGAAGTAGCTCTTCAGATCGCCTTCCGGTCGCAAGAGCGTCGGCACTTCCCGATGCGCGTTGTGCATTAGCGTTGCGTACCAAAGGAAGCCGAAAACGAAGAGGAAAATAAACGCCCCGATAAACGCAAAAAAGAATTTCTTCCAATTCATAACTTGTTTCCGTTGAGGTTTCTGTGGCCCGATGGAACCACGTAATGTCATGGCAAGACTGCCCGCGGATGTCGATCAAATTTTCCGGACGAAGCCGTTGAAACCGCCGATACGCATTGTTTCAGGCAACCGGCAGCCCTAAAGGCCCGTGCTAATAAAAGGGCGAGTCAAAGACGGTGAACGTCAGATTTCCACGGTACCGCCAGCGACACCCGTGATATGACGACCACCAATCGCAAAGCGACAATCGAAAATCAATTCACCCACCTGCCGTCCTCAGAAATGAGGATTGGCAGTTCTTCCATCATGAACTGTGTCTTGCCGATCGCGCCGATCATGCGAGTCCCGGTCGCGGCGTACCATTTTTTCGACATTTCTTCGCCGGTATGACAACCCCAGCTCTTCACATAAGCGCGCTTCGCGAAAGCACGCCGATTGATTTTAGTCAGGTCGCTATCGTGAAGCCACGACTTGCAGGCGCTATCGATGTTGTTGCTGTAATCGAACATGAAACAAGCGCGGTTGGAATGACCGAAATATTCGAAGTCCACGATCTTCACCTGATCCCGCGGTTGTCCGTTGTTGATGTAATCGATGACCTCATGTCCGGGACCGAACCAAACCAGATTGATATTAAATTTATCTCGAACGGTATTAATTAGGCTGATCAGATCCTGATTCTCCTGTTTGGAGCGATCCACATAGCCCTGCTTGTAAATGAGCCAGGTGATCTTCGCCTCCGGTCCGGCCTGTTCGCGTATTTGCTCCGTGCGCAAGCGGGCCGCCCGCACAAAGTTCGCCCACCAATGATCGTGCGGTACTGCCTTATATTTTTCCCATTGATACATCGATGGTCCACCAACCAGGATTACGTATTCCCCTTCGGCAGGAAGCGCGGCGTTCACACCGAGCGCAACGATCGATAAACAGCAGACGAGTAACAGACGTTTCATCATTTGTGGCGAGAAGGACTATTTATGCGGACCACGAAATTCGCAAGTGGCAGAGCCCGCGATTGCCGAGCGCGCCAAATCACCTTGAACATGGATCCGACGCGCCCTCGCATCGTAACAAGCAATCAAACGGCCCGAGGACGGGCCGTCTCCAACGTCCGTCTCTACCATTCCGGATCGATTTCTCCGTGCACAAGGTCTTCCCAAGTTTGCCGCTTCCGAATCAGGTCGAACCGATCGCTGCGAACCAGCGCTTCTGCAGGGAGGGGACGCGAATTGTAATTCGACGCCATCACAACTCCGTACGCACCCGCACTCATTATCGCGAGCAAATCGCCTTCCTGCAGTTCGGGCATGTCTCGGTCGAGCGCAAAGAAATCGCCGGACTCGCATACCGGCCCGACGATGTCGACCTTGCAAATCTTTCTCTGCCTCTCACTCTTCCTCTGTTCAACCGGCACGATTTCATGATAGCTCTGGTAAAGCGCCGGCCGGATGAGATCGTTCATGCCGGCATCGACAATAGCGAATTTTTTAGTTCCGGTTTGCTTCAAGTAACGAACGCGTGTCAGTAAAACCCCGGCATTACCCACAAGAAAACGGCCAGGCTCGACAAGAGTCCGGATACCCAAGTCGCGCAACGGTGGCACAACGGCATCAGCATAATCGCGGACACTGAACGCGGACGGCTCGCTAGCGTGATCGTGCCACCATTTACCTGATCCACTTTCCAGTGCGCGCCGGTAAATGATTCCCATGCCACCTCCGATGCTCACGAACTTAACGTCGAATTTCGACTTCAGGTCGCGCAGCAGTGGGATCAGTTTTTCGATTGCGCTCGCGAATGGTGCGCCAGCGGTGATTTGAGAACCGATGTGCATCTGAACGCCGACAATTTCAATGTTGCTCATTCTGGCTGCGCGCTCGTAAACCGCGCTCACTTGGTCTAGTGCGATGCCAAATTTGTTCTCTTTTGAGCCGGTCGAGATGTACTGATGCGTGTGCGCGTCCACATCAGGGTTGACGCGCAATGCGATTGGCGCGCGCATCTTTTTTGCTCTGGCGATGCGGTGGATTGCCTCCAGTTCGGCTTCACTTTCGACGTTGAAGCTATAAACGCCTTGCTCCAGTGCGTATTCAATTTCGTCACGGGATTTGCCGACGCCGGCGAACGTACAGTTGCCCGGATCGCCACCTGCCGCGAGCACTCGAAACAACTCGCCACCTGATACAATGTCGAAGCCCGCTCCGACACGTACGAGCAACTTCAGGATAGCGCGATTCGAGTTCGCTTTTACCGCATAACAAATGAGGTGATCCAGCGGCGCGAGTACGGCATCGAGTCGTCTGTAGTGATCAAGAATTGTTTCTGCGCTGTAGACGTAAATCGGCGTGCCGAATTCCTCGGCGACACCCGTTAGGTCCACCTCTTCGCAGTGGAGCCGGTCGTCTCGATAACGGAAAGAATGCACATGCGAATTTAGCGATAACAATCGATGATTTCCAAATCGTTGCATCGCGCGTGCCTTGGGTAGCGCCCGCGTCTCGCGTGTTGGTTTGAAAGCCTGGCCGTCGCTTCGCGTCCGTTGCAGCGGCGCCGCGCCGAAACGAACTTCATTTAAGACAACGTCTTATCGTGTTGCGCGGCGCTAGGAAAAAAGTTGGCGATCGCGAGGACATGCTCGCCAACACGCGGGGACGCGTGCGCTATCCAATCATTCGCAATGCCGTATTGAGAACGGCAATCAGCACGATTCCCAGTGCGAAGCTTGTCAGGACCAATTTTTTTCCGTGCTTTAGCATTTCGCCAAGCACAGCATGCACGGCAAGGTAAACGAATCCACCGCCGACGTGCGCCATGATTAAGCCCAGCCACAGGGCGGAGACGTTCGTCAGAAAGAAGTAACCGATGACACCGCCGAGGAGCGTTGTGGATTCGACGGCCGCTACCCATCCAACCGCAGATGCGCGGCTGAATCCTGCGCCGATCAAAAGACTGCCCAGCGCGAGACCTTCGGGAACCTTATGGATGCACAGAGCAGCAAAAAGCGACCACTTTGTCGCACCGGTCGCAGGTGCTTCGCCTTGAATTCCCAACGCCAAACCGTCGGTCATGCTATGAATTGTCAAAGCGACGATCAGCGCAGTAGCGATTTCGCTGAAATACCGAGTGGCATCAGCATCGAAATGACTGGCTGCGCATGCAGGGCAAACATGATGGATATGTTTGCTGATGAAAAAGAAAAGCGCGTACCCGGTGACTAAAGCCAGCAATACGGCCCACCATGGGCATGCGCCAAAACTTTCCGGGAAGATTGCAAATAATGTTACACCGAGAAGTGTTCCGGCTGCGAAACTGATAAGCGCGCAAAGCGGCTTATGCTTGAGGTGCAGTGATGCGCTGATGGATCCGCCAGCGACAGCGAAAACATAAGCGGCGACGACCTGCCAGAGGGTGTTGACCATTTAAACGAAAAATCGGCGGCAACGCGACATTGCTCAGTAGTTCAGCAGACCCCAGGGTGTCTATGCATCAGAATAATCTAAAAAGATGTCCTATTACATTCTTGACTCGTGCCGACGGCTGAAGCGTTGATCAAGTGACGCGTCTCAGCGCTTGCGCGCTGATGAAACATATAATGATACGGCCACGGGCAGTGGCGAAGGAAATTAAACAAGTTGCTGCGATTTCAACGGAAGCTTCGGCGATGCCCTGTTCAATCCAGAACCGCTACAGCACGAGCTCGACGTTGCTGACATAACGCGAAAACCGAAACGAGGATTAGCAATACACCGAATGTGCAGACGATCGCCGCGCCGGACGGCAAGTCCCACCAGAAGGAAAGAAATAAGCCCGCGATGCCTCCCAGAAGCGCGATGAACCAGCCGATCAGCAAACGATTCGCGGTTCGTTGCCCAAGGTTGATCCCGCAAACGGCAGGGACGATCAAATAACTGAACACAAGCAACACGCCTGCGATCCGGACAAAGCTCGTCACTACCAATCCAAAAACGGCGTAGAACAGAAAATCCCACCAGCGCACGCGCAGTCCTTTGCGATATGCGCCCTCACGATCGAATGAGACGAGCAAGAAATTTCTACGAAAAACGAAATGAAAAATACCAACCGCCGCAAATAACGCGAAGCGTTCCCAAACTTCGCGCGGTGTGACGAGCAATATATTTCCGACCAGGATATTTTTGATTTCTTCGTCGCCTTCTGCGGCCCGACTTAGCAAGAGGACCGCGGCCGCCGCAGCAACGACATAAGCAATTCCGATGACCGCTTCCTGTGGAATTTGGCTCGCGCGCTTTCCTGTGAACGAAAAAATGGCGGCGCCGATGAGGGTAAAACCAAGTCCGATGAAAAATGTGGTCCAGCTTTCCAGGTCGAGGCGAAGCAGAATAGCCACGCAAATTCCGAGCGCAGCCATCTGTGCCATGGCGATGTCGATAAAAATGATGCCGCGCTGGACGACGTGGAGACCGAGATAAACCAGCAACCAGGGCAAAAGCACGCAGGCCATGATTGGCCAAAACATTACATCCCACATAATCAGTTAAGAGGGATCGCCGAGTCGGCTACATTTGTTTGTGAACCAATCGGCGTGTGCGGCGGTCGCGTCTTACCAAACAAATTTGTTTTCATTTGAGCGCCGCGACGAGGCGCGAAACAAGGGTATCGATCAATTTCACGTAGTTATCTGTGCCGGGCAGGCCACCTGGAAACTGTGAGAACTCCACAACTTTGGCTCCCGTAGAGTTGGCAACTTTTTCAGCAATCCGCCTATCATGAAAAGGCTCTACGATGATTGCCTTGATATGCTGGGCTTTCATTTGCGCGATCACTTCGGTGAGATGCGATGGCGACGGCGGAATCCCCGGCTTTGGTTCAAGGAAAATGTCGATGTTCAATCCAAAACGGTGCGCGAAGTACGGCCAGGAATCGTGATAGGCGACCACATGCTGCCCGTGAAAAGGAAGCATGGCGGTGCCCCATTCCTGTAACTTCGCATTAATGGTTGCCTCAAATTTTTTGTAGTTCGCCTGATAGAATGCGGCATTTGCCGGATCCAAAGTGGAAAACGACTGGGCGATGTGTTGTGCTACGGCCTTTGCAATAATCGGGTCAACAGTGAAATGCGGATTACCAAGTGCGTGAACATCCCCTGCAGCTCGTGTGACATTTGCTGGCACGTTCATGAGGCGAACGCCTTCGGACGCCTGAATTCGTCCGGGTTTGCCAATCTCGATTTTTGGATTCCGCGCGTTTTGCAAAAGTGGCGGCAACCAGCCGAGCTCAAGTTCGGCGCCCCCGTCAATCAGCACATCGGCGTTGCGCAAGGCGACCACGAAACTCGGTCGCGCATCGACGAAGTGCGGGTCTTCAGTGGCTTTCGCCATCACAGTTACGTTCACTTTGTCGCCACCGATTTCGCGTGCCAGTGAGCCGAAGTCCGGCAACGTCGCGACGACGTTCAGGCTGGCCTGCGCGGTGAAACTCGATGCGAGAATTGCGGACAAGAATAAAAGAATTTTTTTCATAAGCTAAAACTTGTGGGCGCCATGCGCGCCAAGAATGAATTCCCACTGGAGAAACACTGACTCGACCTCCCGGGCAGAGAGGAAAAAATTCTGCTCGAGAAAATCCTGGTTGTACTGCAATCGGATTTTTGAAAATTCAGTTGGGTACCACGTGACATTGGCGCTAAGCCGCCAGCGCGATTGGCGATCCAGATCGTCTGTATACGTCGAGCCCTGCATATGGACATAATCGCCACGAACACCGGCGACCCATCCTTTCTTAAATCCCCACAGCACCTGCGAATACATACCCCAGTCGTGGAAGGTTTCGGCGACAGGAAACGAGTCATCCGCGCCGTGACCAGCCTGGAAACGGCGATACATGAATTCCGTCTGCCATTTCACGAACGGAAAGCCACCTTCGGCATGCGAGCTTTTCCACTTATACAAGAGGTCTGCGCCATAAATCTGAGTTCGCGAATTCGCGCCTGTCTCGTTAGACCCAAAAGCTCCTGAAACTCCAGCCAACACCGTCTGCGTGTCGCTCAGGTTAAAAGAATTTTCGAATCGCGGGATCCAGACGAAATCCTGCAGACCTCTCGCCTCACGATCTGTCGTTATACGATCGAAAAACATTCCGTTGTCACCAGGATTACGGAATGAAAATCCGCTCTCACCGCGTCCGTTTTGAGAGGCAAAGATCAGTTGCGAGTACCACGGCACCGGCAACGTCCACGAAGCCTGTGCCCCAACGCCGCGCAATCCGTCAGGCCCCAGGAACAAGCCGTTGACGAGCGGCGTGTCCGCGAAATCCCAGGTGTGCGGATGGGTCGGATTCAGACGCCCAAAGGCAGCCAGGAATTGACCGCCTTTCAATTGCAGATTGTACGGCAAACTCGTCGTTTGCAGAAATGCTTCCTCGAGTTCAACCTCAGTCTGGTTGTCATTGTCCAACAGGAAAACGATGTTCGCGAATCCTTCGAAGTAAGGATCGACTGCGCCATCAAACGCCAGTTCGGTGTTACGCGCATTGAAGCCACGTTGTTGTGGATCGTGATCACCGACCTCGATGTGATTGAGATCGGTGGCGCTCGAATACGCCAGCGCGAACATGCTATCGAGCGAGATGTTCATATAAGCTTTGCCGCCACCGATGGTGATCGGCTGGGTTAAAGATGCCCCAACACCCGTGGTTGAGATCGTTTCCGGTGCTGAGGTTACAACCGAGGTGTCGGTTGTCGGGAAGTTACCCGGCAACTGATTGGGGATAGCACCTGGAGCCGGGGAGACAGCCGGCGCGGTTGTCGAACTTACCACCGACGTGTCCTCCGTTGGAAATCGTGGTGCCGCACTCCCCGACGGTGTTGGAGATTGCTCCGTACCGGCAATCGGAGACGGCTCCGGATTTTCTGGGAGCCCCGATTCACCCGTGAGGTTTGCCTTTTCCAACGCGGCCTGCTGATCTTTTACTTGTTGCTGCAAAGCCTTCACTGTGTCGGTGAGAGATTGCACTTGTTGTCGTAGCGCCTCGACATCTCCTGCTGTAGCCGGACTGGTAGTTGAAACTAGCTGTGCAGGCGATGAACTGGTAGTCGACGTGGGTTCCTGCGAGCAAACGAA
>DATDFM010000186.1:0-13220 GCA_036522635.1 Candidatus Udaeobacter sp.
GCGTTCACCTGGTCGTACCGTACGCTATACGGCTTGCCTTCCTCATCACGTACGATCAGATCAGGATTAACTTTTTCTACATCTTCAGCGACCAACCCGAATTGAGATACACCTGCCGGATCTATTTCCTTTGTGTAACGAAAACTTACCGGTTTGAGACCATAAAGAGCCTCACTGGCATGCTCCATCGGTTTGAGGTTCTCCTTAAAGCGGCGGGAGGATGTCGTCGTGCCGAGCTGGCCACTGGCATTAACCAGAACGCCGATTCCGCCGGCCGAGGTTGTAGCGAAGACATTGCCAATGAAGCAGCTGTTACTGACGTTTTGGCCGGGGATGCCAATGCAGATCGCGTTGCTGGCGGTAGTAACGTTAATTCCTGCGCTGGCGCCTATGGCTGTATTGCTGTCACCGAGACTGTTCAGAAGCGCTATATTCCCTACGGCGGTGTTGTTTGTTCCCATGATATTGCTGAACAGCGCAGAGAAACCCAGAGCCGTGTTTTGAAGGCCAACGGTGTTGCTATTGAGCGCGTCCTTCCCGACTGCTGTGTCGTGGTCGCCGGCATTAGATTCAAGTGCACCACTGCCGATCGCACTATTCTCTATCCCAATGTCGTTGACCGAAAGTGCCCCTGCACCTACAGCGGTATTATCGTTACCTGCGCTATTAAACCCGAGCGCGGCGAGGCCAACACCAGTATTTCGGTCGCCATCAATATTGCTGGTAAGTGCTCCATCACCGTCGGCGGTATTGCCGAACCCGGTTGTATTGCTGAAGAGCGCTTCGATGCCAGTGGCGGTGTTGTCGCCGCCGTCAGTATTCTTCGAGAGAGCACGTGCTCCGGTTGCTGTATTTCGGGTTCCAATCGCATTATTAAAGAGCGCTTGAAAGCCGGTTGCAGTGTTATCGTCAGCGGTTGTGTTTGCACCTAGGGCGCCTGTGCCGGTCGCGGTGTTATTGCTGCCTGTGGTATTGTCGAGCAGCGCTCCGTTACCGACCCCCGTATTGAATGCGCCCGTAGTGTTGGCTACCAGGGACTCAACTCCGATAGCCGTGTTGGCGAGACCACTCGTGTTATCGAAGAGAGCAGAGTCTCCGACAGCGGTGTTGAAGCTACCAACTTCATTGTGCAAAAGTGCCGACGCTCCGTTGGCCGTGTTTTGGATGCCACCGGTGTTGAGTAAAAGTGCCGCGGCTCCGGTAGCGGTATTTCGATCCGCAGTGTTTAGAGCGAGCGTTCCGGCGCCGATGCCAGTATTGAAGCTTGCCCCAGCCGTGCTGAACAGCGAAGCCCAGCCAACGGCTGTATTCCCAGAACCACTGGTGAGGCTCTTGAGTGCATTTTGTCCTTCTGCCGTATTGAAGTTGGGATATCCGCCGTCCGGTGGGGGAGTGAGCGCCTTGGCCGTTGGGTCAGCAGGGATTGTCCAGAGAAATGCGAGCACGATTGGTAGAATTCGAATGTTCGTTTGCATGACAACAGCGTTAAGAACGAGCTGCCAACCTGTCGAGCGCAAAATGGGATAAGAGCAAACAAGAATGAGCTTGTTCGTCACGTGTCGCGAACTGCTCGCAGCACAAATGCCGATTCAGCCGGCAAAAGCCACTGCGCCTGGCTGGCAATGGCAACTGTACCAGTTCCGCCATAACGCGGGGAATCACTAGTCCACAGTGTCTCCCATTTGCATCCCAAGGGTGGTGCTAACAAAGGCTCCGAAGCAGGATGCAAATCTTGGGTTGGTCCAAGGTTAAGAAGTAACAACCGGTCATCATGGTCGTTTGAGAAATATCTCAGCACCAAACTCGCCGGGCCAAGCACCGCGCCGTCGACTCCACCGGAGCTTTGCAAGCGAAACCGCGAATCTTTCCGACGCAATTTGAGAAGATCGATGTGCAGATCGTAGACTTCGCGGTGCTTTTCACGCTCGGAAAAATCAAGTTTGCAACACGAGAACGCTTCGGAAGCATCTGGCGCGGGTAAACTCCGCAATGTCTCCTCCTCGGTCAGCGATAAGAACGGCGCCAACAATTCAGCGCGACCTTTGCGAATCGCATCGCGCACAGCTTCGTCGTCGAAGTCCGCAAAAAACAGAAAAGGACTCGAAGCGCCGAATTCTTCGCCCTGAAAGAGCAATGGTGTCCAGGGTCCAAGCAGAAGAAGAGTAGTGATCGCGCGATACTTTCCCGGCGAGGTTTGAAAACGGGGCCGATCACCGGTGCCGGTGTTCGCGATCTGATCGTGATTTTCGATGAAGCAAAAGAACGTGGCTGGCGGAATGCCAAATGTTGGAGTGCCACGTATTGCTTTTCGCCACGAAAGCGCCTGTCCCTGGTATAGAAAACCATATTTTGCGGCGGAGATGAATTCCTGCGGTTTGCCCGAGTAATCTCCGAAGTAGCCCACCTTTTGACCCGTCAAAGCCGCGATGGCGCTGTGATGAAAATCGTCATTCCAGATCCCATCCAGACCGTCGCCGCCTTCATTCGGGGGCCGTGTCACTTTTGATTCCTGCAGGTCGTTTTCGGCGATCAGAATGATCGAACGCGAGCCCGCCACCTCCCGCGCGGCGCGTCCGACCTCGCGAATAATGTATGTTTCGGACTGGTCCTGAATCGCGTGGATCGCGTCGAAGCGGAAGCCATCGAAATGGAATTCTTCAATCCAGTAACGGCCGTTGGTGACGAAGAATTCGCGAACTGACTCTGAGTTTTGGCCGTCAAAGTTTATCACGTCGCCCCATTCGTGACCTTTCCCCCGGTGAAGATAATCGTCGGAAAACACACCCAGATAATTGCCGTCGGGTCCGAAGTGGTTGTAAACGACATCGAGTACTACACCGACGCCTAACGAGTGTGAGCAGTCGATGAACGCGCGTAAGTCGTCGGGTCTTCCATACAAATGTGAAGGCGCGAAGAGATCAACGCCGTCGTAGCCCCAGCCAAATCGTCCGGGGAACTCGGCGACGGGCATCATTTCGATTACCGTGATCCCAATGCGCGCCAGCTCGGGTAATTGTTCGGCGGCGGCGCACCACGTTCCTTCCTTGGTGAACGTGCCGATGTGCATTTCGTAAAAGATCTGGCCTTCTAATTTCAATCCTGGCCAGTCCGAGTCAGTCCATTGGAATCCTCCAGGATCTACGATGCACGAGGGTCCGTGCGGCCCATTGGGTTGAAAGCGCGAGGCTGGATCGGGATAACCGTCCTTTGCCCGGTTGATACGAAAACGGTAGCTGGTGCCGGGAGCTGCTTCAGCGATACCCGAGAAATAGCCGCCAGACTCGCTTGTCAGCGAACAGAATTTTGGATCCGCTTCCGCATGGTGTTCGAGAACAACATCGAGTTCCTGCGCCTTCGGCGCCCAAACGCGAAAATGCGTTTGGTTTTCACCGATCACTTCGGCACCAATCGGATAACGGCGTTTCGTCTGCGACATTGGGATTAACATTGCCCTTCTGAGCTTAACGCAACAACCGATTGCTGCGGCTGTAGGGTGCGTCGTCCCCAGCGCATCTGGTTGCGGTCAGCTTTAATGTCCGCTGAGGACAGCGGACGTTACAGGCGCCTAATTGCGACTGGAATTGGAGGGTAACTGTCTGCCTGGTGTTCGTTTGGCTTGGCAAGCGATTCGCGTGCCCTACAATCGCGACGGTTACAGCCAGATTGTGTATGGACGGAAACGGACCAAAGATCGAAATCTTCAAGCCGTTCGGCGAGGCGTTCGAGTTGATGAAGCGAATTTTGTTTCAGCCGTTCGATCTGAAGAAATGGCTCGTAATCGGCTTCGCCGCATGGCTTGCAAACCTTGGCGCCGGCGGAGGCGGTAACTTCAACATCCCGGACGGCGAACACAAAGAGGCTCATAAATTTAACGAAGCGATTGGACAAATTTCGCAGCCGGTTCTCATCACAGGTATTTGCGTTGTAGTTTGCATCGTTCTCATCCTCATTGTCGTTTTCGCCTGGCTGCGTGCGCGGGGACGATTCATCCTTGTTGATTGCATCGTTCGCAATCGTGCCGCGATTGTCGAGCCGTGGAAGGAATTCCGTGCAGAAGGCAACAGCTTTTTCCTTTTCTCATTGCTCATGGTGCTTGCGTTTATCGTTGTGATTGCGGTTGCGGGGCTTGGGTTGATTCTACCGTTTATTCCGTGGGGAAATCACGTAGAACCAGGTATCGGATTTTGGATCGGCCTGTCGTTATTTGTATTTGTCGTAGTCTGCGTTGCTTTTGTTTGGGCGCTGATTTGTCAATTGATGGTCCCGATCATGTATCGACAACGATGTCGCGCGCGGCTTGCGTTTACCCAAGCCGTGGACCTGGTCAGCTACCATCCCGGCCCGATCCTTCTTTACGTGTTGTTTCTTCTGCTCTTGGCGGTCGCGATGTGCATGATTGCTTGCGCGGTAACATGCGCAACTTGTTGCATCGCTGCGATTCCGTACGTCGGCACCGTTATACTCTTACCAATTCCCGTGACGCTTGGCGGTTTCTCGCTGTTGTTCCTTCGGCAGTTTGGTTCCGAATACAATGTTTGGGCCGACTTTATGCCGCCGGAATTTTTGCCGATTTTGGCGCCATCGTCGCCCGTGCCTGCCGCATCCTCGCCTTCATCGGAGCTACCACCCGAAGTGCCGCCACGACCGCCGATTTGAGCGCGATCGCGCGAATACCTACGTTTAAAAAATTCGACGAAGTCTCTGGCGAGGGTCGACATTCAATTATGAAACGACAAGTCATGATCTGTTGTGTGGCACTGGCGACGACTGCTTCGACTTGTTTTTCAGCAGCGACTCCGGCCAGACAAACGAAGACAGCACAAAGAGAGGCAGCGATCATTCGTTTGGAGAAAATCATCACGGAAGCATTTAAGAATAAGCAGCTCGAGACGGTGAAAAAGTATTTGGCACCCGAGTTCGTAGGGCTTGACGCAGAAGGCTTCAAAAATGTCGATGGAGAACTCGCGGACGTACCAAAGTACGATGTGCGCGACAACTCCTTCGCGGATATGAAAGTAGCATTTCCGACCGGGAACACGGCAGTGGTTACCTACAGAGTGACGACACAATCCACGCACAACGGACAGGAGATATCGGGCATCTATAATGTAGTAAGTGTGTGGGCAAAGCGCGAACGCAAATGGCGTCTTGTCGTTCACGCGTTTATTAAGAGCCAGTAGGATTGTCGATTGGATGCGACCATGTCCACATTGAGGCGACTGATGTTTCCAGCAGCGACCCGCAGGAAAATGATCCGAGATTCTTCTCTCGCGGCTGCGGGATCAGAATGACATGAGGTACAATGGCTAGCATGAACTGGGATGCGATTAGCGCCATCTCGCAATTGATCGGCTCACTGGCGGTCGTCTTGTCCGTGCTATATCTGGCCATGCAAGTGCACCAGAGCACGCGTGTGGCCAAACTCGCGATGCAAGACGCTGCGGCAACAGCCCTGCGCGACGTAACGAAACCGTTAATGGAAAACGCCGAGTTAGAACGAATCTGGCGCGTCGGGCTTGAAAATATTAGCGCACTGTCAGTCGAAGAACGGGCGCGATTCTTTCATGCTGCTTACCAATTTTTGAAAGCGTTTGAGACTATCCATTTTCATCATGTCTATGGAATGATGGACAGGGATCTCTTCGAAGGCTGGCACGGACTCCTTCGACATTACGTCTTCGCGCCGGGAATGGCTCATTATTGGAAACTGCGCCCTGAAGTTTTCTCCGAGCGATTTCGCAATTTCGTTAGCTCGCTTGAACCGCCGACGGATCAACGCACAGTCGGCACGCTCTTCAAGGAGGAACGAAGTTAACGCAAGGCCATCGGCAGGGACGGCGTGCTGCGCGGTCCGGATACCGGAGCACGGCGCTCCCTACCTTGGATTATTTACATGGGCCGGGCACTGGGATGACGAATTTGCCGTCCTTCTCGGCGACGAAATTTTCGGAGCTGCTGGTTGAGCTGCCGTTTGCATCCTTTTGCTCGACCTTGATCACGAGCTTTTTCGTCGGCTTGAGATTCAGACAAACTTTTCCCGTTGGTCCATCCATTGGGGTCGTTGCTTTTTTAACGTCCTCCGGCGTGAGACTAACAAGTTCGATGCTGGTGATTTTTCCCCCGGCGTTTCCGGACTGCATCATTTTGTAAAACTCGAGCGCCTGGGGGTCCGAACCTTGTGTGTAAAGGAAACCTTCAAGGGTGCCTGTGTCCTTGCCTTCCAATGCCGTCTTGTACTTGTCGGTGAATGTTTTTTCCTGCGCGGGCGTGCCTGCCAGACTTGCGAACGCGAGCGTAACCAGTAGTGCGCCGGATAACGTGAACAGTTTCAGTGGGTTTTTCATGGCCGTCACCGTAGTCGGCTGGATTTCGACAAAGCAAGCCAATTCGAAAGAGAAAAATCGTTGCTGAGTCGCGCCACGCGGAGTATTCCACACTGCCCATCCCGGCATCCTGTACATAACCATTGTCATGTTGAGCGAAGCGAAACATCTCGGTTTATTCTTGTGAGAGATGAACCGGAAAGAATCAGAGATTCTTCGCTCCGCTCAGAATGACAAAACGTGTTCCATTGTAGTTACCCAATGAACATCCACGAATATCAAGCCAAAGAGTTGTTGCAGAAGTTCGATGTGGCCACGACGCGCGGCAGAGTCGCGGTCACACTCGATGAAGCAGAACAGATCGCACGTGAGCTGGGCGATATCGATATTGTTGTTAAGGCTCAGATTCACGCCGGTGGACGTGGTAAGGGCACTTTCAAGAACGGATTCAAAGGCGGTGTTCATGTCCGCAAAACGCCTGACGAAGTCCGTGATGTCGCGGCGAAAATGCTGGGGCAAATTCTGGTGACGCACCAGACCGGTCCAGGCGGTCGTCTGGTGAACAAAATTCTCGTAGCAGAATCGGCCGATATCGCGCGGGAAATTTATTTTGCGGTCCTGCTCGATCGCGCGACGGCTGCGCCTTTGATTGTCGCCAGTACGGAAGGCGGCGTGGAAATTGAAGCCGTTGCGGCGAAATCGCCGGAGAAAATTATTCGGGAGCCGATTAACCCATTGGCGGGCTTGCAGCCATACCAAGCACGAAAGCTGGCGAAACAACTCGGGTTTGAATCGTCGCAGCTGAAGCACGCGTCGAAACTATTCGAAGGACTTTATCGCACTTTCGTGGCGTACGATTGTTCGATGGTGGAGGTGAACCCGCTGGTCGTAACGACCAAAGGCGAGGTCCTTGCATTGGACGCGAAGTTTAACTTCGACGACAACGCGTTGTACCGGCATCCAGAGATCGCTGCGATGCGCGACAGAGCAGAGGAAGATCCCCGCGAAGTCGAAGCGTCAAAACATGGACTCAATTACATCGGGCTCGACGGCAACATAGCATGCCTCGTGAATGGCGCCGGGCTCGCCATGGCTACCATGGATATCATCAAGTTCTATGGTGGCGAACCGGCCAATTTTCTCGATGTCGGCGGCGGCGCAACAGAAGAACAGGTGACTGAAGCGTTCAAGATCCTGATCGCCGACAAAAAAGTAAAAGCGATTCTGGTGAATATTTTCGGCGGCATAATGAAATGCGACGTGATCGCGGAAGGGATCATTAACGCTGCGAAAACGGTGAAGCTATCGGTACCGCTGGTTGTGCGTCTTGAAGGAACCAATGTCGAGCGAGGAAAGCAGTTGCTGAAGGAGAGCGGAATCGAGCTGATCGCGGCTGACGATCTCGCCGATGCGGCGCAAAAGGTTGTCAAAGCGGCGCATGCCCAATCATGACGTTGTACGGTGAAAGCGATGTGAGGACGCATCGCACCCCAAAAACAGAGCGTGCGAAATGGCCGCAAAGCTTGTTGTTTTTCGCCAAAGCTTTGCGAGTGCGCGCGTGTCCTCGTGTCGCTTTGACGATTGTTTTCGTTGCGCTCATTGCGGCTGTTCGCGCCGAGGATTTGCCGCGTAAGTCAAAAGGTCCGCGCGAGAGTTACCCAAACGTCGACGTCATTTACGACTCGGTGGCAATGCCTGACGGCAAACGCTTGCGCAGCATCATCACCAAACCCCGTGGCGCCAAAGAAAAATTGGCAGTCATTTTCCTCGCCGGTTGGCTGAGTTGCGATTCAGTTGAAGCGCCGGCGGACACGAAGGACACCATTGGATTGATTATGCGCGGGCTCGCGCAAATGCCAGGGTTTTGCACAATCAAAATTGATAAGCCGGGGTGCGGTGACAGCGAAGGTGATTGTTCGCAGACCGATTTCGAAACGGAGCTTGCAGGGTACCGCGCCGCGTTCCGTGCGATGAAGAAGTACGACTTCATCGAGCCAAATCGCGTGTACATGTTCGGCAGCAGCAACGGCGGCGGATTCGCACCGCTGATTCCGGAAACCGACGCGGAGCAGGCTCAGGTCCGCGGATATGTGACGCTTGGCGGCTGGGTCAAAACATGGTTCGAACACATGCTGGACATTGAGCGACGACGTTTCGCTCTGATGAAAAAATCGCCAGGCGAAGTGACCGATCGGATAAAGGGCGCCACCACACTTTATTATGAGTGGCTGATCCAGGGCCGCAGCGTTGCCGATATTTTGAAGGAAAAATCGGCACTGGCAGAACTGTGGCCTGAAGGGAAAGACCGGACCCATCTTTATGGGCGTCCGCTGAAGTTTTACCAGGACCTGCAAAAGCTGAATCTAGCGGGTGCCTGGTCTCGGGTGAGAGTTCCGGCCTTAATTTTGCACGGACAATACGATTGGATTATGGGCCGTGAGGATTCCGAGTTGATCGCGCAAATTGTGAACGCAAACGTCCCCGGTGCAGCCCAGTTTATCGAACTACCGAACACGGGCCACGGTGGACAACATTACCTGAGCATGGCTGACGCGTTCGCTGGAAAAGAGGCGCCGTTCGATCCAAAAATTATCCAAACCATGGCCGATTGGCTGCAACAACAACGAAAGAAACCCGCAGGATGAAAATCAAGGAGATCGGATTTGTTGCAATTCCCGTCATTGACATCGCGCGAGCGCGAAAGTTTTACGAGAAGGTCCTTGGCCTGCGGGTTTCGGACGAAATGATGGGTGGGAAATGGATCGAATACGCGGTTGGCGATCACACGCTCGCAATAGCGAACGTCGGGGAAGAGTGGAAGCCATCGGATCAAGGAACGGGCGCGGCGCTGGAGGTGGAAAACTTCGAGGAAGCGATTAAGGAACTTAAAAATCAAAATGTCCCGTTCGCCGCTGAGCCGTTTCAAACGCCGTGTTGCTGGATGGCAGTGGTGCAGGATCCCGACGGGAACAAACTTATGATTCACAAACTCAAACCGGAAAACGAGAAGGGAGTCTGCAAATGATCACAAACGAAGTAGCCTTTGTTGCCATTGCGGTTTCTGACAAGGAACGCGCGAGAAAATTTTATCAGGAGACGCTCGAGTTAAAACCTACCAGTACACAGATGGATGGCGCGTGGGTCGAGTACGACGTTGGCCCGACTACCATCGGAGTGGGTTGTCATCCGGCGTGGCAACCTTCACGCGATGGAACCACAGTCGCGTTCGAGGTAGCGAATTTTGATGATGCTTACGAGACACTAAAAAACCGTGGTGTCGTCTTCGATATGGAGAAAACTGAGACGCCAGTGTGCTGGATGGCGCAGTTCCGCGACCCGGATGGCAACAAGCTGGTGATTCACAAAAGAAAGCAGAAATGAATCTGGAAACGACGAACCCAGAAAAAGTGATGGATGAGCGATTCAAAGGTGGAACGCGTTGTCCCCAACGCGTTGGCATGGGCCCGACGCATCGGCTTGGGGAGAAGCCGATCCACCTTGTTTTTTGCCTGCCTTCCTATTCTTATGTCTGTGTTAGTCGATAAAAACACGCGCCTTGTGGTGCAGGGGATCACCGGCAGCGCCGGTGCATTTCACACGCGGCAATGCATGGAGTACGGCACGAACGTGGTTGCTGGCGTCACGCCTGGGAAAGGCGGCCAAGTGTTCGAGGGCAAAGTGCCCGTGTTCGATACGGTCTGGGAAGCGCGACAAGAAACTGGATGCAACGCGTCTATGGTGTTCGTGCCTGCGCCTGCTGCTGCGGATTCGATCCTTGAAGCAGTTGATGCCGGAGTCGAATTGGTAGTTTGCATCACGGAAGGAATTCCGGTGATGGACATGATGCGCGTGAAAGCCCTCATGCGCAGAAAGAAATCCCGCCTGATCGGGCCGAATTGTCCGGGGATCATCACGCCCGGCCAGTGCAAGATTGGAATCATGCCCGGCTACATTCACAAGCCTGGCAACATTGGCGTGATCTCGCGTTCTGGGACGCTTACGTACGAAGCAGTGTGGCAGTTAACTTCTCGCGGCTACGGACAATCAACCTGCATCGGGATTGGCGGCGATCCTATTCACGGGCTGTCACACCTCGATTGCGTAAAGTTGTTCAATGACGATCCAGGCACGGATGCGGTGATCTTGATCGGGGAAATTGGTGGGTCGGCTGAGGAAGAAGCCGCGGAATGGATCAAAGCGAATTGCAAAAAACCAGTGGCAGCATTTATCGCAGGAAAAACAGCTCCGCCCGGGCGACGGATGGGTCACGCAGGTGCGATCGTTTCCGGCGGAAAGGGAACTGCAGCTGGAAAAATCGAAGCTCTGGAAGCGGCTGGAATCGCCATAGCCGAAACGCCGGCTGCAATCGCAGATACCCTCATATCGAGAATCAAGCATTTTGCGTAACCGGAATCTGGCCTGTAGCCGTGGGCGCCGACCGCGGCAGGCGCAGCTATTTTTCGCATCGATCAACCGAGGTCGACGTCCTCAGCCACAGCCTGGCTTGTGAAAGCAGAGCGGAAACGTTAAACAAGGCGTGCTATGGACACACTCGCACTTATCGCAATTACCTGGATCGGCAAGGAATACCGGTTTTTTGGCCTGGATTGGAGCTATCTGATGGTTTTGGGTTTCATCGGGAACGCTCTTTTCTCTATGCGGTTTCTCGTCCAATGGATCGCTTCCGAGCGACAGGGCGAGAGTGTAATTCCGATCTCGTTCTGGTACTGGAGCATCGCCGGAAGCGTGCTGATGTGCATTTACTTCATTTTCCGACGCGATCCTGTTGGCATCCTTGCCTATCTTCCAAATTCGCTCATCTACATTCGTAATTTGATGCTCATCAAGAAAGGCGGTTCCGCCCCCACTGCTGCTGCGCCTTCGCAGCATCCGCGTGAAAGTGTATAGCCAGGGAATAGTTGAAGCGCGCGTTTCTTGTGGGTGCGGTCTTCTCCGGAACTCGATGACTGACCGTTTCTTCCGCGGGTGTGCTTGGAGCAGCTGAAAGTACTGTTACTCGGTTCATTTGTTTTGCCGTTCTCGTGAAACTTTTTTGCGTTGGCGCAGTGAACCTTTCGAATGTGAGAGCCTCTCCGGTACGTCTTCCAACGACCGAAGAGGCTCTCGTGTGTCTACACAGGTATCCAGTCGGTAGCGCCTGTGGCCTAATTGCATGAGAGCGGCGGAGCAGCCGCCACGGCGTACGACAGCAGCCATTTGCCGTTCACTTTGCGCGCGAGACCGGTTAGAGGCTGGCCGGGGACGCCGTAAGAGGCATCGGACCTCCATTGCGGCGGGGTCGTGGACACGTCGAAGTAGTGGCACTCAAAGAACAGGGTAGCGGTGTCCCCGAGTACATCGATGGCCGTCTTGTACGACGGCGAAAGGCCTACCCAGGCCCTCCCAGAGACAAACGATCCGGCGTGATTCGCGAAAAAATCGCACAGCGTTGGCCCCGATGGAGTACAGGACGAGCCATTCCAAACACCTCTGCCTTGATATGTGGTTGAGCCCGCAATCAGAACGCCGTCTTCTGTCCACAACGCCAGCATGTCTTGGATGTGCTGGTCCCTGTCGAGGCCAGCACAGGACGCCGCTCCATGAAACGCTGCGTACAGTTGGTATAGCGCCGCAATGTCGGCGGGCTGTCGGTGGATTCTCGTCTGGGCCATGGCCGACGTCGAAAACAATGGGGCGAGGCTGACAATGGAAGCGAGCAGCAAAGCAACTCGCATAGGTTTTTTGTTAATGCTTGTTTTTTTCATTTTGATTTCTTGTTCTTGCTTTTTGGCCTTCTTTGGCTCCCCATCCTGAGAAACCATTTCGGGCCATTCACCGATGTACTGCAGGAAACCCGGTGAAATCTTACGCGGGAAGTTGGGGATTTTTCTGAACCGCGGATGTCGCGGATATTACGGATTGGGGAGCGCATGCGCCCACGCATGCTGATTGTGGCGCCCTCGCCGCAACATGCTTTGTCCGGAGGAGATGTTGTTCTGCGAAAAAAGTTCGCGATCGCGAGGGCGCGATCGCCAGCACGCGAGACAAGTGCGCTCCCGGAGCTTATTTCATCGCGACCGGCTGCTTGGCTTCTTCGAGGAGTTTTTCAAAACGGGGATCGCCGCGAAGCGGATCCCAGAATGGCATCAGTTTCAGGTTGCCATAGCTAAGGTTGTTTGGGAGGCGGATGATGCTTTCCAGCTGTTCGAAGGCGAAGCCCTTGTCGCCAACCCAGGCGGCGATCAATGCCAGACACTCCACACCAAAGACTCCGGTCACTGCGTCTTTTTCCACAGGAAGAAGCTCGTCTGCACGCCGGCCTTCGCGTAGTGCTTCCTCTTTTCGCCCCAGATAGGCATCGATCAAAGCGAGTGCGCGCAATGCCCGGCTGCCGTCGCGTTGGGCTTGGACGATTTTCTCCTGCTCCGCGTCCGCAATCCAGACCGTTTGCCCGTTTGAATCTACGGCTGATACATAGCCACAACTGCATCCGGCTTTGCTGAGATTGTCAGCGATGATTTCTCAGTATTTCACAGGCCGGAGTGTGCATTGATATCAAAAAAAAGCCGCCACGCGGTGATTCGTGACGGCTGTTGTTACGCTCGGCCTTATTGATTGTTAACCACTGTTTGTGCTGATGGCTTTTGCAGCTCAACCTGTGCACTCACTTTCTGAAGGCCGGCGGTAATTGATTCGATTTGCTTTTGCTGTTGCGCGCTAGCCGCTTCCTGCTTTCCGGCGCTCGACTTTAGCTGTGTAATAGTCGCTTCCAGTTCCTGCACTTTCTTGTGCTCTTTGAGGAACTCGTTGAGCAACATCGCGTTCACCGCGTCGTACCGAACAGCGTAGACTTCGCCATTCTCCTCGCGCACTACCAAGTCCGGGTTCACAGCGGCC
>DATDFM010000187.1:0-10876 GCA_036522635.1 Candidatus Udaeobacter sp.
ACACTGCTCGGCAAATGGGAATCAACTGCGCGATGCGGCAACTTCGCTAGCTCGCGAGACTGGATGGCTTCCTTTCTCGATTTTCAGATCACCAAACTTGAAGAACACTGCGTGGAAATTCGCGCGGGAATCGACGTTAGATTGTCGGAGATTAACCGGAACCCAATATGGAACTGACAATATCCAGGCTTAATCGTGGTCTCGCGAAGCAAACTATTGGAAAGGAACGGGCCGCTCTGTTCCGTCACTATCGCGTCGTCGCCCGTAAACAACGGCCCGACGTTTTTTCAGCCCGGGTGAAGCGCGGCAACAGTGATTCCGCGTCAGTGTTTTATCGCGACAACGGCCGTTGAGGCCGATTAACAACGATGCACGCAAGGCAGTTTCGCGAAATTAAGTTGATGTTTGCCGAACTCGCAAATGCTATCGGTCCAATTGTTCGCAAACATCAACTTTCCATAAAACAAACGGCCGTCTTGCTGCAGAAGTCTGGTGTCGCCAGAGCGGAAAACGTCGCGCAGATCGCTGTCGGTAAATTCCTCCCAATCGCATCTTCAAAATTGTAAAAAGAATGAATTGATATGCCAACCTACATTTACGAAACCACAGACGCTACCAAACCGAGACGCGAGTTTTTCGTTAAACAAAGCGTTCACGACGATCCGCTTCAGGCCGACCCGGAAACGGGCGAACCGGCACGACGCATCATTTCTGCCGGGTACCAAAGAGTCGGCCCTGGGCGAATCGAAGGTTCCATCGGTCGTATCGGATGACTGATTTCATAACGAAAGAGAACGAAACTTAGAGCTCCGCGAGTAACTGATGTCATTCCGCGCACTCAATCTTTCGCCGCAAATTGTGCAGGCCGTGCATGACGCGGGTTACACGGAGCCAACTCCGATTCAGGTCGCCGCGATCCCACTCATTTCCGCGGGACACGATATCATTGGCATTGCGCAGACGGGCACGGGAAAGACAGCCGCTTTCGTTCTGCCGATTCTAATGAAGCTGGCCGCGTCGAAACCGAACGGTCAAACCCGTGGTCCGCGCGCGCTCGTGGTTGCGCCGACTCGTGAACTGGTGCTGCAGATCGCGGAGAACGTGCGCGCTTACGCGAAACATATTCCGTTGCGCATGGCCACGGTTTTCGGAGGCGTGAGCGAACGTCCGCAGATCGAGGCATTGCATTCCGGTGTCGATCTTGTCGTAGCCACACCGGGCCGGTTGATCGATCTGATGGACCAACGGGTAGCCAATCTTTCCAGCGTCGAGTTTCTCGTGCTCGACGAGGCCGATCGAATGCTCGACATGGGTTTTCTTCCGCCCATTCGACGGATCGTGAAAGCGATCCCGCAAAAACGCCAGACGCTGATGTTCTCCGCCTCGCTTTCGCGCGAAATCGAGCAGTTAACCCACCAATTTCAACAATCGCCCAAGATTGTACAGATCGGCCGGCGCGCGAACCCGGCCGAAACAGTCACGCAATTTGCCTATGAAGTTCCGCCGCACTTGAAGTCCGCGCTATTGCTTCACTTGTTAGGCGATTCAAAATTCGACACGGTTCTCGTTTTCACCCGGACCAAGCGCGGCGCCGACAAGATCGCTCGTCGTCTGGAAAGCAGTGGAATCAAGACTGGCACCATCCATTCCAACCGCTCGCAGAACCAGCGACTCCGTGCGTTGAAAGATTTCAAATCCGGCGCGGTCCGTGTACTCGTGGCCACCGACATCGCTGCGCGCGGCATCGATGTGGATGGGATCTCGCATGTGGTGAATTACGATTTCCCGATGCACTCGGAAGATTATGTCCATCGCATCGGACGCACCGGCCGCGCACACGCCATTGGGGATGCCATTAGTTTCATTACCCCGGAAGATCAGGGGTCATTGCGTTCGCTCGAGCATTTCATTGGTCGCGGCATCGTGCGGAAAAAAGCGGAAGGTTTCGATTACAATCAGGCTGCGCCGGCAGGCGACGAGCAGGGGCGGGGACGGCGAGTGCAGCAACGAAGGACCGAGCCGCGGCTACCAGGAAATTCTTCACGTGCAAGCGGCGATGCTCCGCACGGACAGGTCGGGTGGCGTTTTCGGAATGCTTCATCGAACAATCGTCCGCGGCGCAGATCATATCGAAGGCACCGCTGATTCATTGGTTAGGTCGGACTCGTTAGTCAGGCATCGGATTCACAGCTAAACACGTAACATCGTTGCGGTCGCGGACGTGATCGGTGAACCGTTGCATCGGAAGCGGGTGAAGCATCAGTAACAGCGGAGCGATCCAAGGGCGAAAATCCGGACTGGTCTGTCGCCGCTTAAAACTCCCGAGGTGGCGGAGTTTAGAGTTTGCTCGTCTTCAACTGGTCGTCGGCCACACCCATGGTGCGGAGGAATGTGTTCCAGCGCGGGTCGTCGTAAAGATTTTCGAGCAATGGATCTTTGTGCAAACCCCCCAGACCTGGATCGCGTTGTCGCCGCGCCCGTTCCAGCCATTCGAAAGCCTTATCCTTTTCACCTCGATACGCATACGTTTCCGCAATTTGAAACGCAGCCAGTTCGGCTTCGTTTTTGATTAACTCGTTGAGCGCTGCATCGGACTCCTGAACTCGCTTTTGACCCCAGCGCGCGCAACTCACGATTAGGAGCCGTGCCCAATCGCCGACATCAAGTTGCGCCTCGGTTGCGGCCTCCTCGAATTTATTCTGCAACAAAAACGCTAATCCGAGCCCGGCATGCGCCCACGGAGCAGACGGATTTAGTTCTACCACTCGCGCGTATTCAGCTCGCGCTTCCGGGAATTGTTTCGTCTTCGCCAGTGCAAAGGCCAGATAGGATCGGGATTGCGCGTTGACCGGATCCAGTTCGACTGCTTTCCGGTAGAGCTCGATTGCTCGACCGTCATTTCCGAGCGCTGTCTCAAGGTTGGCGGCGGCGATTAGCACGTTTGGATCGGCTGGCGCCAGTGCCATCGCCTTGGTCACGGTCTGCGTTGCCGCGCTCCAGTTGAAATCGAAGTTAGTCTCGATCCACGCGCGAGCATACAAGGCATCAGGCAAATCGGGCTCAATCGCCAGGGCCCGAGTCACTGCATCGCGCGCGCTGGCCAAATGCGCGTCAAAGGCCTTTTGTCCGCCTTCAGTGGCAAACCCGGCGATCCAGGTATGCGTCCGCGCGACCCCAGCCCATGCGCGCGCAAATCCGGGATCGAGTTCTACGGCGTGCTGATAAGCAGCCAGAGCCTCGCGCGCGCTTTTTTCTGAGTGCCGATTTTCAAAAAAACGGCCTTGCAGGTAAGCTTGATGGGCTTCGACGTTTTTCGTCCCGCCTTTTTCCGCCGCCTGTACCTCCGCTTGAATTTTCTGTTTGTCAGCAGAATCCGCCGCGCTACCCGCCAGGCGATCCCGCACCTGTGCCACGATTGTCTCCGCCAGTTCGGTCTGGACTGCGAACACGTCTTTTAAATCGCGGGTAAAATTCTCCGACCATACCTCCTCGCCGGTGTCAGCGCGTGTAAGCCGCGCCGCGATCCGCACCGCTTCGCCGGACTTGCGCACGCTTCCGTCGACCAAATAAGCAACGCCAAGTTTTTGTCCGATCTCCTGGGCCGCCGCATCCTTTCCTTTGAAGAAAAACGCTGACGTCCGTGCGGCGACATGCATGCCCGGAATTTTCTGCAGCACGGTCAAGAGCTCTTCGCTAACTCCATCGGAGAAATACTCGCTCCCTTTGTCATCGCTCAAATTAACGAACGGCAGAACGGCAACGGATTTTTGATCGGGCCCCTTTGCCGAAGTAGCCGGCGCCGTTGATGCCGGAAGCCGGTTGATATTGGCCCGCTGAATTGCCCACCAGCCGATTGCAATCCCGAGCACTGCAATCACAGCGACAGCAACCCATTTCGCATTCGGAAAATTCCGTCTGACCTCCGAGTTCTGACCTCTGCCGTCTGATTTCGTTTCCCACGGCAAGACGATCCGAAACAGTTCCATCGGCAGCTTGATATTTTTCAATTCCGCCGAACCGAATTTTTCAAACCTGGCCTCAAGTGCGTTCCGGATCTGGCGCTCCACATCCGTCGAGATACAAATGCCGCCCGCGCCGGCCAGCGCTTCGATTCGCGAAGCGATGTTTACTCCATCGCCATAGACGTCGCCACCGCGATGCACTACGTCGCCGATATGAATGCCGATTTTAATTTCGATGCGCCGGTCAGATGTGACGTCGTGATTCCGTTTGGCCAAGGTGCGTTGGATTTCGATGGCGCATTGCGCCGCTTCCAACGCGCTCCCGAATTCGACAAGGAAAGCGTCGCCGATGGTTTTGATTTCGGTGCCGTGAAATCTCGGGAAAATTTCGCGTAATAGCCGGCGATGTTCCTCCAATAGCTCAAGAGCGACTTTATCGTCGCGTTGGGCCAGGGCGCTGTAGCCCACCATATCGGTAAACATGATGGCAGCGAGCTTGCGCTCTTCGGTCGATTCGATCGGCATCAGCGGTTCTTTTTAGCGAGTTCTCAACAAATGACAATGCTCAACAGGTCTGAGGAAGTGCCGTTGATCATTCTCCCTGGCTGAAATCCGCCCTCATGGCTGATTAGTCGCTTGCGAATTCCCGCAACTCATGCCCATCGACGCCTTAAAGCGACGAGGGTCGAGGCGAGTAAGCAGGGAGGTTCGAGAGTTCAAGGAACTAAGAAGCAAAAATGGGAACCCAAAAGAACGGAGAATGGATAGTCGAAACTATTCTGCGTTTGATTTCGACGCCTGGCCAAAGACATAGCGCCAACCAGTTGGCGTTCGAACAAACGTCTCACTCACCCAGACATTGTAACCGAACGAGGTTTGGTCTCGCGTGCCTTTCACTTTCAACAGCCCGGTAACAACAGCTGTGTCGCGCCAAATTCGAACTTTCTGCGTGCCTTTCTCTACCTCGTGGTCCTCGTAAATCGTCCGCTTTCCCTGAGCCTCTTTGATCAGGTCATTTTTCGTTAAAGAAGCACCGTGGTCCGTTACCAAAACAAAGTCGTCGGCTAAAATCTCATCCATGATCGCGGCGTCATTCGCCTTAACTGCGGACTGGTACAATGTGTCTAATCCGGCGACAGTTTGTTCGTCTATGTCTGGTGCAGGCTTCGGTAATTCCATTGGCGGCTTGGAGAGCGATCGCACCAAAACGTGGGACGGTGTCGGTTTTGTCGCTGTTGTGGTTTGAGCCCCCGGCTGCCTGGTTTGTTGGTCCGACGGCACCGTCGTTATTTGCTTAGCCATCAACGTGCCTGTCTCAGCTGACATTTTACTCTGCAGTTCTGCTGCGCCTGGCGACGCACGCTGCTTCGGAGATGTTTGTGCTCCGGCGACCATATTGTCGGCTGCAACAGCAGATGTGTTGGATGGGGCTGCAGGTTGCGATTCTTCTGCGCCTGGCGGCGGCCTCTGCTCTGGAGCTGTTTCTGATGTCGCTGCTGTTTCTGGTTCTTTCGTCCCTGGCGACAGATTCTGTTCCGGAGCTGCGGTCGATGTTTCCAGTGCACTAGTGCGCTCTGGAGTGTCAACGACGATTGGTTGTGAAGATGGCGTGGAAGTTTGGTCGGGCGTTGAATTCGCTCGCACTTCCGCGGTTCGCTTCTGCGTTGCTTTTTGGTGACGGCTTGCGCGATCCGCTCTTTTTACCGGGGTTTCGTGCCATGTTTTTCCCATCCCTTCCAGATAAGAAACGGCTCCCTTGAATTTGCCGTGCACCATTGTCCCTGAATAATGGTTGATGACGACCGCGTATCGTCTGGTGTCCAGGATGTTGGAGCCAGTCACGATAGTTGGCGCAGATTTATACCACGTCAGTACACCAGAGCCCGTGGCGAATCCATTCTCGTCGCGCTTGCCGGACCATGTTGATTCGTCGCCACGCGACGGTACATCCCTCCAGACGAGAGTTTGTCCGTCCCTCGTGCGCTGATAAGAGCCGCCGAAAACGACGCTCGCGAATAGAATGAGTGCGCCGGAAACGAAAAGCGATCGGATGCTCATGGCAGAATCATCGAGCCACGCTGCGCCACGACTATCATCTGTTCCCATGATCTACGGGAAACAAAGGCGGAAGTTCTTGCCGTTCGGAAGGAAAGCTTCTGTTGAACTGGTCGGCCGCAGAATTGGCAGCCAACGGAATGTCGAAGACTCTCGTTTTTCAGGCCGCTGTGATGTCGCCAACCATGCCGCGTCGTACTGGCGCGAGCGACTCAAGGTGAGAATGGGCAACGCGATCACCGGAATTATGGAATGTGAAAAGGCAACCGGCCACATCTGGGTGCGCGTTACCGTTCAACTGGAGGATCATCGGCTCCGGGCAAGCCTTCGAGCCAGATTTCACCTCGTAGCATTCCTTTTGTACGGTTGTCGATTGTGCCGCGTACTACGCTGTCGTCGATTCGGAAAGCCATTTGCGATGCTCGTTCACGCAGTTGATAGACAAAGCATGGAGATAAAGCGAGTTGATACGCAAGCGTCTGCGTCCTCGTCCGCAACGGCGTCCGCTGTCCCTGCGCTATCGCGCGACAAGCCGGCTGGACAAGAAGGACCTGCGGAATGGTTCACGGGGAAAGTTTGGATTGAACCGCTATTCGAGGCGTTGGAGCCGGCACGTGTTCGTTGCGCAAGTGTCACATTCGAACCGTGTGCGCGCACTGCCTGGCATACGCATCCGCTCGGACAGACGTTGGTCGTCTTGTCCGGTCTTGGATGGGCGCAATGCGAAGGCGGACCGATCGAGGAAATCCGGACGGGCGACGTGGTGTGGTTTCCGCCTAACGAGAAGCACTGGCACGGCGCAATGCCGACGAGCGCGATGACGCACATCGCCATCCAGGAAGCGCTCGACGGCAAGGTTGTCGAGTGGATGGAGCAGGTGAGTGAGACGGAATACGGGGGAATTACGAATTAAGGATTAGGAATTAGGAATTAGGAATTAGGAAGTAGGAAGTAGGAAGTAGGAAGTAGGAAAAGAAGAAACAACCATACACAGTGCGCTACGACCAGGTAAACGCGATGTTGCTTAACGAATTTCTTAAAGAGCATCGAAAGGTGCAGGAGCTGGAAGCTAATGAGCGCCAGCAGCAGGCGGCAATCAAAGGTCTGGTTGCAATGGTGAAGGAGCAGGCAGCGCAAATTCAAAAAGTAAGCGTGCAACTCGAGTTTAACACCCCCGGCCAGCAAACCGTTTTGAACGATCGCTAGAGCTGATCAATCAATCGGCGCAAGAAGTCGTCGAGCTTCTCCACATGACGGCTTTAAAGCCAAATTGTCTTGACGAGTTGATCTAATTATCGCAAAACTCGGCGTCGTTAAACGGATTCGAATCAGGTGGAGGCCCTTTCGCCCCGCCAGGTTCTTCGCCTCTTCCGGACCCGCATCTCAGGAGTCAAACGGAGCGGGGAAAGAAAGGAAGGACATGGATTCATTGATTCGACTGATAAGAACATTCGGGCTCTTTGTTACGGCGCTTTTGTTGGTCTGGTTTGAGCTCGCGCCAGTAGCCCGGGCGGTCGTCCCACCGCCGGACGGAGGTTACCCGAATTTCAACACGGCGGAGGGACAAAGGGCCCTCTTTAATCTCACCACCGGTGTTGGTAACACAGCAGTGGGTTGGTCTTCTCTTCTTAGCGATACGGACGGCAGCTTCAACACCGCTGTTGGGGCAGGGACACTGGTTTTCAACGTGGGGAACCAAAGTTCGGGTTTTGGAATTGAAAATACGGCTGTTGGCGCCGCAGCGCTTTTATTTAACGCTACCGGCAAATCGAATACGGCGACTGGCGCAAGCGCTCTGTTAAACAACAACACTGGAAGCGAGAACACGGCAAATGGAGCGTTCGCGCTCTTAAATAATAGCACCGGCTTCGGCAACACGGCCGTCGGTACTTTTGCGCTCAACCAGAACACTACCGGTAGTCTGAATAATGCATTCGGTTTTTCCGCGCTAACCGATCATACGACAGGGGATTCTAATAATGCTTTCGGCAGCAGCGCGCTTTTGGTCGACCACACCGGCTTTGCTAATAATGCTTTTGGTGATGCCGCGCTAGGTGGCAACATAACCGGAAATTCAAACACGGCCGTAGGCGACGAAGCGCTTTTAGGCTCCGATGGCAGCGCGAACACAGCCGTCGGCGCGGGCGCCGGCGTAGGTGTCGGGACCGGTAGTTTCAATGTCTATCTTGGCGTGGGACTGAACGCCATAGCGGGTGAGATAGGCCACACCTACATTTCCAATATTAAGAGCACGATTCTGAATGGGCCCGGAACCGACACCGTCACGGTCGATCTTAACACAGGGTTACTTGGTCACCTCACCTCCTCCAGGCGTTACAAAGAGGACATCCATTCGATGGACGATGCGAGCCGGAAGGTTTATCGGCTTAGACCGGTTAGCTTTCGTTACAAGAAGCAGTTTGATCGAACGCAGTCACCCGCCTTTGGGTTAATCGCCGAGGAAGTGGCTGAGATCAGCCCGGACCTGGTCGCGAATGATGCCAACGGCCATCCTGAGAGTGTGCACTACGAAATGGTAAACGCGATGCTGCTCAATGAGTTTCTTAAAGAACACAAGGCGTTCGTCGAAGAACAGCGCAAACTCCAGGAACAGGAAGGAACGATTGCGCGCTTGGAGCGACAAGTTGAAACGCTGGCTGCGGACCTGCAGCGAATGAGCGCAGACATAAAGGTGAACAGACTCACAGAGCGAACCGTTTTGAGCAAGGAGTAAAGTAGTCGATCAAGCGACGCAACGAGTGTTATCGTTTTGTTTCGCCGACGAAACGGCGAGTATCGCGGTTGAACTTTTAACAAACATTCGAGGCTCGGCTTTTGCATTGACAACCTGCCGACGCTTCATCACCCTCGGCACCCATACAAAGGCCTGAATCCGGGCAGGGTAAAGAAAGCCTGCTCTCGGTGTTTTCTTCCCGCTTTTCAGACCTGCAATCGCAGGGTCAATCACCGGGAGCATGAAAGGAATATCTATGAACAACCTGATTCGGGTTAAAAAAAGAACTCCAGTATTTGTCATCGCGTCCGTGCTTGCATGCTTTGCCCTCGCATTGACGGTCCAAGCTGTGGTCCCGCCGCCGGACGGCGGCTATCCCGGCTTCACGACTGCGGTGGGGGATAGCGCACTTAAACAGCTTACTACCGGGATCGGCAACACCGCAGTTGGTTGGCGTTCGCTCTTAAACAACACAGAAGGAAGCTTCAGCACCGCTGTCGGCGCGGGGACGTTGCTTTTCAACGTCGGCAATCCAAATACTGGTGAAGGGAGCCAAAATACGGCCGTTGGCACGGCTGCGATGCTATTCAACACCACCGGCTCCGCAAATACTGCCGTCGGAACGACGGCGCTTTTTAATAACACTGCAGGCAGCGTAAATACAGCCGTGGGGGCGGCTGCGCTTCAAAACAACACGAGCGGCAGCTTCAACACAGCAACTGGCGAAGAAGCGCTCTTTACCAACACGGGCGGCACCTTCAACACAGCCAACGGTTGGCGTGCGCTTCTTAATAACGAACTCGGCGGCGGGAACACGGCGATTGGTTCGGGCGCCATGAGTCACAATGTCGGCGGAGGACAAAACACCGCTGTTGGCATGAACGCGCTTTCTGCGAACATCGATTCGAATGGCAATACAGCGATAGGTGCCCAGGCGCTTTTAAGTACTACCACGGATGACAATACTGCCTGTGGGCATCAGGCGCTCATGAACAATTCGTCAGGTCCGCAGAACACTGCTATCGGCAACCAAGCGCTCATGAGCAACACAAATGGCATAGGCAATACCGCCACCGGCAACGCCGCACTTATTGATAACACTACCGGTAACGGCAATACTGCCATCGGTAACAACGCGCTCCCGAATAACACAACTGGCAGCTCTAACATCGCCGTGGGAACGGGAGCAGGAAGCTCGATCAACACGGCGAACAACGTTATCTGTATCGGTGCCAATGTGGCTGGCTTGGAGGCGAGCGACACGTGTTTCATAGGAAATATTTTCGGCTCAGCAGTTGCCAACGGTTCTCAAGTCATCATCGGTTCAAATAACCGTCTCGGTACGGTTGTCTCCTCGAGACGTTTCAAGGAGGACATTAGGCCAATGGCCGAAGCCAGCGAAGCGATCCTGGCCCTTGAGCCGGTGGCCTTTCGTTACAAGAAGGAGATTGATTCGACCTCCACACTGCAGTTCGGACTGGTGGCTGAGGATGTAGAAAAGGTCAACCCTGCCCTGATCGTACGTGACAAGGACGGCAAAGCTTATAGCGTGCGCTACGACCAGGTGAATGCCATGTTGCTAAACGAATTCCAGAAAGAGCACCGGAAAAATGAGGCACAGGAGGCGACGATTGCGCGATTGGAACAGCAGCTTAAGACCATAATCGCGACTCTACAGAAAGTCAGCGCACAGCTCGAACTGAACGATTCAACGCCGCGAACAGTTCTGAATAATCACTAAAGCAGTCGACCAAACCGAAGCAATGAGCCTCGTGCTATGCTGCACGACGGCTTTTGCATGGTAAGATCCAGATCTGGCCGTTGACCTCGCGGTCAATGTCACCGTACTCTGGAGAGTATCGGGTCGGCGCTTGATGTGTCTCCTGTCGAACTTATGGCTTTTGATTCTTACATTGTCGCCGCGGGTTTCCACACGCGCACTGACGCAATCGAAGCGATGAAACAGGTGGTCGCAGAGGTCACCGCGCCAAGTCTCGATGAAGAAGGATGCCAAATCTATCACTGGTCCCAAGGCACGGAAGATCCAACGCTTTTTCTACTGTACATGGAATGGCGGGATAAAGCGTGTTTTGAAGCACACATTGCCACGGCGCACGTGAAGCAC
>DATDFM010000188.1:0-35539 GCA_036522635.1 Candidatus Udaeobacter sp.
GTTGAGACCGCCAGCGACAATTCCGTTGCCGGGCTGCTGCTCGGAATTGTCGCTGGCGGTCTCAACCCACTTATCGCCGCAGCGTCGCTTCTTTTCGGCGCTGCCATGGCGCTCTATGTGTTACTTTCCCAGGCCTCCGAGGCCAGAGCTAGCGAGGCCGCACCCAAAGCCAAACGTCCCACGCAGAAAACAGATGCCAAACGCGCGTCAGCATTAATCAGGTATGGTTCTTTCTGGAAATGGGCGATGGCCGCATGCTTCGCGGCCTTTGCGCTACGCTGTTTTTGCTGGCTGCTCTACATCGATGGCGAGGAATTAAGGATTCAGTCGCCGAACAATCTGGGTGATCTGGCGTTGCACATCACCCACATCAGGTACTTCGCCAACGGTGTTCCGCTCTGGCCGGCAAATCCCATCTATGCCTTCAGCCGGCATCTGCGTTACCCGGCGGGCGCCGACTTGTTCAACGGGTTACTCTCCTGCCTCGATGTCGATCTTGCGCAGGGTTTGATTTGGGTCGCGCTGCTCGCTTCGCTGGCGACCTTCTATGCTTTTTATCGCTGGGGCGGCGCGTTTGCCGTGGCGGGTTTTCTTTTTAATGGCGGCATCGCCGGGTTTCACGTGCTCTCGAATTGGGATTGGAAAGCCTACCAGGACGTGCCCTCGATCGCGTGGAAGAGTATTCCGCACACAATGTTTGTTACGCAGCGCGGGCTGCTCTATGCCATTCCCGCCGGGCTGCTTTTGCTTTGGAATTGGCGCGTAAAATATTTCCGACCAAGCGCCGCGTCGGAGGGGCCGAATGCTCCCGCGGACCGGCCTTTGCCATTCTGGGTCGACCTGTCCGTCTACGCCTCGATGCCGCTGTTCCATGTCCACACATTCATGGCGCTGACGATCGTGCTCGTTTGTCTACTGGCGTTTCAATTGGTCGATCCAATCAAGCGGATTGTCGATTTTGTCCGCGCCGAAGGCGGCGCGGGAGTTCGCTCCGTGAGTACACAACCGAGCAGGTGGAAAAATTTCTTTCCCATCGCGGAAATAGGCGCGGCTGGTTTGCTCGCGGCCGCGTTTGTTCCCGCGACCTTTTTCATGTGGCTGGTCACCGATCACTTCACGGCGGGTTCGGTGTTCCAGTGGCACCCCGGCTGGGTGCAGGACGACGGCGAAATGGCAGCGCCGTTTTTTCGGCTCGGCCCGGTCAAGTTCGGCTCGGCAGTTCCGGTTCTCGGGCCGTTGCTCCGAAAAACGTGGAACGGCATCGTCGCGCCATTGTTCCAATTCTGGGTGGCCAATTTCGGCATTCTGATTCCGCTCGTTGTCATGCTGGTCGGCATTTACGCCTGGCGATTTCGCAAATCCGAGCCGCGCCGAGGGGCAAATCTCGATCCGACAGAGGTTTTTCTTTCGGCCGCGATCACGATTTTCGTTCTTGGTTATTTCTTCAAGATGGCGCCGTGGGGGTGGGACAATCTCAAAATTATGATCTGGGCCTATTTTATCGTGCTGCCGTTTTTATGGACGGATTTAATCGCGCGCTGGACGCTGCCGGTCCGCGCCTCGATTTGCATTCTGCTTTTTGGCTCGGGATTCGTCAGTCTATTCGGCGGGCTCGGTGCGGGAAAACCGCAGGGCTATGGGTTTGTGAATCGGGCCGAGCTCGACGGAGTCGGCGTCGCTGTGCGGCGATTGCCGGTCGAAGCGCGGTTCGCCGCTTACCCGACTTATAATCACCCGCTGCTGCTGCAGGGCCGCAAAGTCGCGCTCGGTTACACGGGACATCTTTGGTCACAAGGCTTCCTTGATTATGGCAAGGCCGAGCAGTCGCTCAGGCAATTGATGCAGGGCGCGCCGAATTGGGCCGATCTCGCGCGCCAGTTCCATGTGCGCTACATTTTTTGGGGCCGCGAAGAAAAAACAAACTACGTGCCGAGTACGTGTCCGTGGGAACGCTCCGCTGCTCTGATCGCAACCGGTCCCTGGGGGGCCATTTATGATCTGGAGCAGCCGGCGGCCGCGCAGCCTCGCAGGTGAGCTTGCGAACTAGCCGTTAACGAAGTAAGCGAACTTCCAGCTGCCGTTCACCCGGCGAATCCCGGCGCGATAGCCATCGTAGTTTAGCGCGGGACTAGCAAACTGCGGTGGAGCGACCATGAAGTCGCCTTTTTTGACGAATTTTTCGGAGAGAATCCCCTGCAGTTCCGGCCACAGCCCCTGATCCTCCCAATATTGAAAGACGCCGCTCCCGGACGCTTCGGGACTAAGCCGATAGCCGAAGTCATCAGTCATCATTGTCTTGAGGGTTGCAACGTCGTGGCTCGCGACAGCCTTGCGCAAACGGCCTACGAACGCCTGGAAATCTACATCGCTCGACTCCTCGGCCGGTTTCTCTGGAGTTTTCTTCGCCGTTTTCGCCGATGTTTTTTGCTCGTGAAATTTGCGTGGCGCTTTGCAACTAACCAGACCAACGGAGCACGCGAGCAGCAGGACAGCGAAAATTCTCATCGCGCTTAAATTTTTGTCATGTTTACGTCTTGGATTCAAGACTCACGTCTGCAGATTGTCCGACAACCGTGCGGTGGGCTTGCCGGCGCACCCGGTACGGATGGGCGACAAAGATAAAATAAAAAGCGCTGATAAGATCGACAATCGACGCCGATGGACTCGTAAGCCTGAGCGGCCCGCGCCGCAACGTTGCGAAAAAATTTTCCATGCTGAGCGGAGCCGGCCGCAGAATGCTTGTATAATGCCGGCCGAAATCATGCAACCGATGCGCGTCGGACGTGGCAATAAGCGGTTTGCCGAAGCGTTTGGCCATTGCAACCGCGCGGCGATTCGGATTCAAGATGCCCTTGTGAAAATGGCAGAGCTCAATCGCATCGAAGCAGTCGATTAGATCGACAATTTTCTCCCCGATCGATGCGCCGAGCACATAAAATGGATGCGGCGCAATCGTGAATATCGAGCTGCCCCGGCGCGCGCGCAGCCGGCGTAGATCATCGAAATCTTTCAGGTGGGCGATTTCTTCGGCGTTGACGTTGAGCACAATCACATCTGAGCCGCGGAGGCGCACTTCCGCCGCCGGGATGAGCAAGATTCCCAGCGACGCCGCGTGGGCAAAAACTTCGGCCCGGTCGAAAACGGCGTCGTGCAAAGTGATGGCGAGCGCACCGAAGCCGAGCGTCCTGGCGCGTTCGAGCAGTTGGTGCGCCGAATAATCCAGAACATCTTTTGGATCTTCGAGGGTGTGAATGTGCAGGTCGACTTTGATCCAATCCTCCTCACTCATGCTCCTGCTCATTCTCTTACTCATGCTCTACGGATTTCGATCAGGAGCAAGAGCAGGAGCACGATCCAACATCGACTTGCGAGAGTGCGGGTTCTGCGGAATTTTGACTGCTTCGCACTTCTGAGCGCTCGGGTGGTGGAATGGCAGACACGTACGTTTGAGGGGCGTATGCCGAAAGGCATGCGGGTTCAAGTCCCGCCCCGAGCACCATCATTTGGCCAATTCATGCCTGGCGGCTAAATAATTTCGCGCTTGGAAACATCTCGCGAAAAACGGCTTAGCGTTTAGCACAGCGCGACGAGCTAAATTTTTCAGGACTGTTTGGCGTCGGCGATACGATTTCCATAATTGAATGGCGCCGTATCGAAAAAAACGGGCGCAATCCAACCGAAACAAGACAAAAAGCTCGGCCGAGAACGGAGAGCGGATGATTTGCGCAGTGTGTGGCCGGATTATCGTCGCCGGCGACGAAACCACTCCGGTCATCTATAGTGTCTGCGCCAGTTGCAAGCGCATTCGGACCGGAGGCGGCGCGTAGATTGCCGCAGAGTTTCGGCGCTTGTCACGAGCGCGACGACAACGTTACGTTGCGTTCATGGATGCTCTTTATCTGGTCGCGCTCGCTGTCGGTGCAGTCGTTGTCTTTGTCCTAGCGATCGTTATCTCCAAATATTTCATGACGTGGCTCCGTGCCAAGATCGCAGGTGCACCGGTCGGTATCGGAAAAATGATCGGGATGAGCCTGCGTCGCGTGCCGGTCGGTTTGATTGTCGATAATCGAATCACCGCGGTCAAAGCTGGCATTGAAGTTCCGAGCGATCCGCTGGAAGCGCATTATCTCGCCGGCGGCGACGTGACTCAGGTCATTCTCGCGTTGATTGCCGCGGATAAAGCCGGCATCTCACTCGATTTCAATCGCGCCTGCGCCATCGATCTGGCGACCAAAGGCACCGGCAAGACCGTGCTCGAAGCGGTGCGCACCAGTATTAATCCGAAAGTGATCGACGCGCCGAACCCATCGATGGGAAGAACGACAATCGACGGCGTCGCCAAGGACGGCATCGGCGCGAAGGTGAAAGCGCGCGTGACTGTGCGCTCGCACCTTGACCGATTCGTCGGCGGGGCCACCGAGGAAACCATCATCGCGCGTGTCGGTGAAGGCATCGTGAGCGCGATCGGCTCGGCCGATTCCTACAAGGACGTGCTGGAAAATCCCGACCGCATTTCGAAAGCTGTGCTGGCCAAAGGACTCGACAGCAACACCGCGTTCGAAATTCTCTCCATCGACATCGCCGACGTCGATATCGGAGACAACATCGGCGCCAAATTGCAAAGCGAGCAGGCGGATGCCGACAAGCGCGTCGCGCAAGCCAAAGCCGAAGTGCGTCGCGCCGCCGCCGTGGCCGTCGAACAGGAGATGCGTGCCAGGACGCAGGAGATGCGCGCCAAAGTGGTCGAGGCCGAAGCGCAGGTCCCGCTCGCCATGGCGGAAGCGTTCCGCGCCGGGCACCTCGGGATCATGGATTATTATCGAATGAAAAATGTCCAGGCCGACACGACCATGCGCGAGTCGATCGCGGGAACAGATAAACCGCGGACCGAAGGAACCTGATCAATGACGGCTCGTCAGAAAAGGAAAAAAGGAAAGGAATTACGCGAATGATCGCGGTTCATCTCGAAAATCTCATTTTCCTTTTGTTCATCCTGGGGGCGTTGTTGTTTCAATTGCTCACGAGAGCGGCTGGCACGGCGAGCAGGGGCGATGACGAGGAGACGGAGCCCGAGCCGCCATCTCGGCCGCGTCCGCCGACAGCGCGGCCGAGGCCGATAAGCGACGAGGAGCGAATCCGCCAGTTTCTCGAAGCGCTCGGCCAACCACCGAGCGCAACACCGCCTCCACCGGTGACGCCGCGTCGTGATGTTCCTCCGCGACCAATTGCTCCGGTGTTGCCGCCGCCTGAAATGGCTCCGGTGCCATGGCCAAGCGTGAAACGCGAAATACGATTACCGGGACAAATACCGTCGACTCGGCGAGCGAAGGTCTTCATTCCGACGCCAGCCGGACCGGTGTCGTTTGAAGTGCACGAAACTCAGCCGGCCCTGGAGCAGCCGCCTGCGATGGCGAAAAGCGCAGCGGAAGCATACGCGCCCGCGACTCAGCTGCCCGTTGCGGAGCCGCAGTCGCAAACGCACTTCGCGAGTCTGCTAAGATCGACATCTTCACTGCGCGATGCGATTGTGTTGCGCGAAATTTTTGGTCCGCCGCGCAGCTTGCAGCCGCTCGAGTTGACCAGCAGCCTTTGACTCCGGAAGCGTTCGCGAGTTGAGCTTCGGAGCGAAGCTTGTATTCTTTCGCTCCTTCTTTTCCAAAGCGCCGGCGTGGCGGAATTGGCAGACGCGCTGGACTCAAAATTCAGAAATCATCGATTTTATCTGATTACTTTTCGTAAAACGTCGCTCGCCCTTTTCATAGGCAAATCCCGCCCGTTTGCGCCGCTCCCCCATCATGTCGAGGGATCAGCAGACGAGACCCGAAAGTATAACAAAAGTAGAACACAGCCCGTCGTTGGCCTCCTCGCGCGCGCGCGCGCGCGTAGGGCGGTGATCATTTGTGCTCATCTGTAATGTCTTTGGAAGCGATCCGAAAGCGGTGCCTCAGTTGGGGCGTCATCATTCTTCGAGAGGCGCTGTTCCAGTGTCATTCCGGTTGGCACTTCTCGCGCGCCCCTGCGCGCGCGCGTAGGAGGTTTGCATCAATTTTCCATGTGTAACGTCAGGCCCTAAGGAAAAACGAGCAGAAGACGTTCGCCCAACAACTGATTCTTAAGAGCGGGGGCAATGGGCCAAGACTTTCGAAAACAGGGATGTTCAGCTTCAATAAGCAAAATCATTTGCCGCGAACTCGTCCACTCGCACGACTCGACCGTGTTCGTCGAGAACCTCGATGCAGCAACCGTTCACTCGACTGGTCCATCTTGCATAGCCAATTGCAGCCGATTCGTTTTCGTACCACAGCGAGCCATGAGAGAGCCGTTCGCCTTCAAGATTCCATCCATCATGTGCCTTGCGCGGTCGGACTTTGTATTGATCCATCCTTCACTGCGGCGTGAGTCTAGCCGGCAAGATTCTTCAACATCAGGAAGGGCTTCCCCTCGTTTCCGTAGACTAATCGTAAGCGTTCAAGTGCTCGCTGATATTGGGGATCTGTCGCTAGCTTCTTCAAGTGCACGCGATAAGCTGCATCTCGGCCCTGGTCGAGAGCGTGTTCCCACTGCCGGCGAAACCGAGCGTCCTTCCGCAGATGGGTGTACGCCGTGTTTCGCGAAATGCCGGCAGATTTACAGGCACGCTTCACGTGCGGGTCTTGCCTGAGCGCAGCAAGGAAGCCTTCCCGCCACGGAAATGCCCTTTGCACTGCCTTTAGCGAGCGTTTAGACATTAATTGCCGCTGATGTTTACAAAACGTAACCTAGGGACGTTCTGGACACAAACTCAGGAGCTTTCTTGGCTGCTCACTCGCGGAGCCGGCGCCCGGCGCCACTCAGCTCACGTTCGCCGATCCGGAGGACTGCCCAACGCCCCCCTTGAATCGCCACGGAACGGCGGTGAGCTGAGGTGATCGATCGGCACTTCTCGGAGTCCCAATTTTAGCTACGTCACGCCAAAGCGCGTCACGCAGTTTGTTTTTAACTCAACCCCACAAGCTGAAAATCACGCTAGACGGTGATTCCCAGTTTCGCGCCTTCCAGCCGAACGCGCTCCGCGCATTCGTGAAAGGCGGTGAGCGTAGGCAACATTGCTTCTCGGATCGAGGCCCTAATTGCTTCCAGCTTTTGACTCAACCGCCGCTCCGCTTCTTGGCGCTCACGGAGAACTCCCGACAGGGTCTGAGCCAACACAGTGCGGACCTGTTCATCGCGTTGTCGCTGGGCAGTGTATATCTTTTCCAAGCAAGCAGTCATCTGTTCCTGCATCACACCTACGGCGCCGAGGAGCGCCATCAGTTGTCCGCGACTCATCGGTTGCCCTTTTTCGGCCGCGGAGCGTAGATCATCGAGTTTCCGGTTAATGCGTCTAAGAAATGCCAATGCTTCCTGACGGGCGAGAGCTGTGACATCTGGCCAGAGATATTTCCTCCACAGCGGAGTGCGCTCATAGTCGCCCAGGATGGCTAGCCGCAAGCGCGCAATTTCATCGACGCTTTGAGTGATGAGTGCGCGTGCCTCATCTGGTTGCATCCAACTATCAAAGACAACCCAAGATTCCAGAGTGTATTTTGCTTCCTCGACAACCTGCCCTGCTTCTAGCGCCGATTGCTTCAGCAAAGCTTGCTGCGCAACACGGGCCTCTGTCAGTTCTTTTGCTGCTTGCGCCTCATGACCCTTTGCCTCTGACTGGAAGCGCGAGAACGAGAATTCGTAGGCCGACACTGCCTCCTTGAACGGCCTCTGCTTAATATCACCGGTTAACCTCCGACCCCTAATCGCGCCGAAGATCGCACCCGCTATTCCACCGATGGCTGTTCCAACGCCCGGCCAGATAATCGTTCCAATACCCGCACCAGCTTTAGCGCCTAACGCGCCACCGACGCCAGTGCCCGTTGCATCCAGAGCCGCATTCTTCGCCGCGGACGCAAAATCTGTCTTTCCGCTTAGCAACAGGTCAAACTCACGTATGCCGGAGAGCGCCATCGTAATGAATGGCAAGTGGCCGTGAACAACCGTGTCTCCGTGCGTAACCAGATTCTCGGCATGCTGAAGGTGATCATGTATTGCGCCCGCGGATAGAGCGTCATCCACGATCACAAGGTTATGCGAGCCAGATGCAACTGCGTCGTGAACCCCGTCCAAACCGTGACCAGTGGCTGGATCGAAATGCATGGCGTGTTCCGGAATTCCCGCCGCGTCGATTGGCACGACGGCCGGTATCTCAGAATAGTGATCAAAGTGGCTCGATAGATCGCTCACGTCTCCCCATGTTTTCACATTCACTAAATGGTCGTTCCCATTCCAGGTGAGATCCCAGCCAGGTGTATTGAGATGAGGTGCAAGATGGGAATCGACACCGGCCTCATGGAGATGCCGCAACACCGTCTCTTCCCCAACAGAGCCAACCAGAGGGCGCACTGCAGGAGCAAAGGGATCCACATCTGCCGCATGCAGACCAAGCTTAAGGCGTTCCGCAATTGTGTGGGGGGCTAAGCGTTCGCTTAGATCGGAGAATGAATTAATGGCTCCGCCCGCTCGGAGTGCGACTCCGGCGATAACGTCGTGGTCGATTGAAGCGAATGCGCTATGCACGTCCTCCGCTGACCACGCAGCGATTTCGATGGCGCCGACGGCCGCCAGCCGTCGATCCAACGCTTTCGCTGAAAGTTTTTCGATCACAGGACTCCATGGATCGTCCTCGTGCGAGACATCAGCGGGAATTGCCGCGTGATTTATTGAACGGCAACGAAGCTCGATCGCGCAAGGATCGTAGGGCGGAGGCAGCAACGTCTGCATTTCGTGAGCGATGTCATCACGGTGAGCACGCGTTCGCCAATAACGCGGAGTGACGAATCGATAGCAGTTCACCAGTCGCCACAGGAAACGACCGATAGAGCCGAGGATTATCGCGATTCTTGATTGGCTCTCTATCCCAATTTCCACTTCCGCGAGAGTAAGCTCTTTTTGTCGAGCCTGGCGAGCCACAATCCATCAGGGATGAACTCGCAGGCGCGGCTCTACCTGGCTGCGGCCTAGCCGCTCCGTGTGCTGAAGTGCTTGCGGAAGTGCCGCGTGCTCTGCGCGGCCTCGCGCCACGCTGTCGGCTAACGCCGTCACCGCAAGTGGAGCGTGTCACGCCCTGTGATTTCATGCGTCCGTGCTCAGCACGAAAAGTATGAGCACACGCGAGGCTCCACGTCCTTGACAGCAGCGGAGCAGAGCCGCGTCCGGTGGGCGTCAGTCCGTTCGAGCTTGGCGCGCGCAGTCGGCCGCAGTGGCGCGTTGACGCTTCGTTCCGTTCTTCCGCCGCTGGGAGTGCTTCGTCTGGGTTCCCCTGTCAGCGCTGCGTCGCCGGCCGCATTCTCCGTTCCCTCTCAGTGCATTGCGCCGCGCGCGGTTCACCACTGAAGACTTAAAATTGTAATTGCTGCGGACTCCAAACGATCCTGCTACCGTCATTTCGGAGTGGGATATTCAAAGTACACCGAAGATATAATTGATCGGCACGTCGAGGATACGCGTGATCGAGAAGACGCCTTTTACCGGCAATGGTCGATCGACCATGTGCCAGCACCGCCACCACGTCCTGGCGAAGTCCATCTGGAACTCTCAGGTAAGCGCTTAGAAGATGAAGAAGTTTTTCCAGTTGGGCAGCCATTGAAATTGCGCGCCATCGTCACCGGAAACGCTGCGCCGATCGAGATTTGGCTGAGGCGAGGAACTAAAGAGTCAGTTCTGCAATCCGATGCAGGCGGCAACTACACGATTCCAGTGACGCGGCCCGAGAGCGTTGAAATCGATGCCGCATCGGGAGCATACCATCGACGCTACGTCATACATTTCGTCCAAGTCGCACAAATTGACAAAATAGAAGGATTGGCGACGGAAATTACCCGATTCACATCGAACCCGCCGGGCTGGACGCGACAGCAATTCGATGATTTTCGCGCACGCCTCGCCGAACTTTTGTGCGCTAATTCGGTGCCCCAAAGTTTCGGCGACGGCATCGTCGAATACTTTTTCGGCGTTCAATTCGAAGCCAATGGAGACGCTGCGTTCTCACAAAGGCTAGAAACAGCATTCACAATGTTAAAGCGGTTCGCTCCATTCTCGGATATCGCGGCACTTATCACCGAATATTTTCGTTACCGCACAAACACCTTCGCGATCCAGACATCGATCACCAATTCGCATGCGCGGCCGTTCCGATGGATCAGAGATTTTTTTCTGCGTGAGAAGACTGGTCATTCCAGTACGCGACGCGCCAAAAGAGGAATCGAGCTCGTTGTTCCTGAGGTCGAGTACTGCTGCATGGAAGCTGTCCGAGCAATGGTGCGTGACGATGAGCCAGCCGCGCTGGGCATGGCGTCCCTATCACGAAAACTGAGTGGAAACCTTATAGATGGACAACGTGAAGACCGGCTAAGATTGATCGAGGCGCGGGCCTATGCTGAAATGGGCGAGCTAAGTAAAGCTCGTGCTGGCTACCAAAGCCTAGCCACTTCGCCTTGTTCGCTGTTTCAAGCGGAAGCCGTAGCGTTTCTAAAACTATGAGCGACTCACCTGACAAGGCGCAATCTTCAGAAACAGGGCTGGCGGATCCCTTCAGAGGCTACAAAGAGGCATATAAAACCTTGCGCACACTACAGCTTCCAATCTCTGAGGCTGTTAGGGAAGACTACATTCGAAATGTTGAGAGATCGAAGTCGGGACGGTACATAGCGTTTCGATTGCTCTCGCTTCGGGCCATCGGAGAGCTACAAACGCGATTGACCCCGTTTCTTCCGCAACTCGAACAGATCCTATTCAAAGATTGCACCCCACTAGAATTGAGACAATGCGATTCAATCGACGACGTGACCAGAGCAGTCGCCGCACGATTCACCGACATTCATAATAAGTCGGATCTCAAGCAATTTGCGGCGGCAGGCTATCACCTTCCGATTCTCTTCGGCCTCATTCGAGTATGGGACCAGCCGGCGAAGTTCCAAGCGGCGCTTGATGCTTTAGCAACAACTCTCGATCGGATTACAAAGCCAAAAAGAGCGCAGAAATTGGTGCCTTCGAATAATCTGGAAATCGTGGCGCGCACGATAATCGCTCGCGTGCCCGAAAAACCGCTCGTTGGGAAGGCCGTTCCAGAGCTATTAAAAATCGCTCAGGCATTATTCCATCAATCAGAGGAGACTGCCCGCGACTACCTCATTTTACAATCCGAGCTCGCGCAGGCAGTCGGCGAAGGAGAATCGCTCCAAAGCGAGCTAAATGAACAACGCGAGGCAGTAAAGAATCTCGAGACCAAACTCGCTGCCGCCAAAGCCAATCTAAATCGACTCGAAGCAGACTTGAAAAAGGAACGCGAACATTTTGAAACGTTGAAAGGGCACGGCGAAGCCGAGCGAAAAGCTGCGGTCCAAGACGCTGTCGCACGCGTCCAGTCCGAAGTATCCCGAAGAATCGAAAACATTCGCTTATTTGCAGACCGCGAGATACCAAATCGACAAGGCATCTTGAATCTTGCGAACGAGATACAGAGAGTGTTCGCCGATCGGGCGGGAGAGAAGTCGTGAGAGAGAACCTCGCAATCGGAATCGATTTCGGAACCACAAACTCCATCGCCGCTGCATGGGGCGAAGACGTTTTAAAGATTCAGCCGCAGCCCGAAGCTTTTTGGGATACTTCAGACGGAAGAAAACGTCCGCACGCGTCAGTTGTCTGGTACTCTCCCGACTCTAATCCGATCGTCGGGAATGCCGCACGAGCAAAAATGGGCGCACTCGGTGGCGCTATGGGCAATCGCTTCATTCGATCAATCAAGCGCAGCCTGGGCGACGACCGTCCACACGAGTTAATTGGTGGGCAACGCGCGGCGGGATTTGAAATCGCGGCGAATATCTTTCAGCACATTCGCGACCACGCAACGAGTTCACAGTTACTCCGGGCGCGGGAAATTACAGAGTGCGTCGTCACCGTGCCGGTGACATTTAGCGGTAGACAGCGAAAAGATATTCGCCGCGCAGTAGAGCGCGCCGGCATGAAACTAAGGGGTTTTTTGCACGAGCCTTTCGCCGCGATGATTAGCCACTTCTATCGTCCTGGCCGGAAGCTTGATGCGGCCCGCGACCAGCGAATCCTCGTATTCGATTGGGGCGGCGGAACGCTCGACGTGTGCATTGTTCAAGTCTCCAAAGATGGAAAGCGCGTCGTTGAACTCGCACATGGCGGAATCGAAGACCATGCAGGTGACGATTTTGACCACCGGCTTATGGCGCAGCTTCGCACGTCGTTTTTGAATCGCCACAAAGGCATTGCAGATGAAGAGCTGGCATTACAAGGAGACGTTCGCGACCGGTTCTGGCTTAATGCCGAAGCTGGGAAAATTGATCTGAGCCACCATCAAAAAACCGCTGTCACTGTCGCCAACTTTCACCAGAAGGATGGCAATATCTTAGATCTCGAAGAGTCGATAACACGTACCGACTTCGAGGCGCTGATAACCGCAGAAGTCGATGCCGCTTTGCGTTGTGTGCAGCGTTGCCTCGATACTGCGCGCCTCTCTGCCGGAACAATCGATCACGTTCTTTTGGTTGGCGGAACGTCAAACATCCCGCTAGTCCGAGAGCGACTAGAAACCCTGTTTGGCCATAAGGTTCAGGTTGCACATGAACCCGACGCTGCCATTGCTCGCGGCGCGGCGATTGTCGCAGCAGAAGGTTGGCGCTCATTCAACGCGCTTGCGCTTGGTGTTAAACTTTGTGATGGAACTTTTTTTGATGTCCTTAATGCGGGTGTTCCACTTCAGGCGAGTTCGAGTAGGACACTCGTGTTCTATTGCACCGACTGGCGCATAGGTTCCGCGAATCTGATTTTTGCGCGCCAGCGAGTAGCCGGTGACAATGAGGTTATCACTATTGGAGAGACTCTCCAAGTGCCAACGAAAAGCGAAGTTGACCATGAAGATGACCTCGACAGGATTGTCGCTGACTTCACCGTTACGCCAGACGCGACTCTCCATTGCATCGCTCAAAGCACAACATTGGGCAAACCGGTGGAATGCGAAATCCACGATATCTCGTTTGGTCTTGAGGTTGCATGAGTGCGCAACAGCCATCCAACATCTATGTAGCCGCCAATATTTGGGCCGACATTTCCCGCCCTGATAAGGACCCCGGAGTGCATGCGGCACTGGCGGTTGTGCCCGGAGATCTTCGCGTCGACCTGCTGCGAACGCGCGACACGCGCGTCCTTGAGCAAGTCCTTACCAAGAAACAATATCGCGAATATTGCTTTTGTCGGTTCTTCGCGCCACATGGTCAGGAAGGAATAGCGTTTGAGTAACCAAGTGCCGGTAAAGCTGCCCGCTCACTCGCAGTGACTCCCAATTTTTGCTGCGTCACGCTCGAAGCAGCGTCACGCGATTTGGTTTAGATCAACAACACGCTGTGTGAATGGCACACGACAGTTTCACGCACCACGTAAACAGCAGCGTTACACTGTTTTCCGCTTGCTTCCCGCGCTGTGTAACGAGCCAGCGGCGTACTGATCCAAAACATCTGCGTTCGCTGCTATCCGCTCTCTCATTTCCCGTAGACTAACGCCTCTGATATCCGCTAATTGATCCAGCGTGAATTGAACATCAGCTGGACAAGCCGGCCGTCCATTCATCGCGGTAAACGGTCCGTCAGTCTCTGTAAGAATCCGATCGATCGGAATCGATGTGGCGATCACGCGGCCACTTTGGGATCCCAACATCTGATGATTGACCGAAAAATAGCATCCCGCCGTGATGGCGCGCTTCGCCTCCGCGTTACTGCCACTGAACCAATGAAGCACAACAACAATCTTCTTTTCACGCACGGCATCGCTTACGAGTTGGAGAACTTTCGATGTCGCGCGAACACTATGTACCGATACGACCTTGGGACTAGCAGCGGCACACAGGCTTACGATCCTCTCAAAAATCTCAAGCTGTAAGTCAAACGATTTATAAAACCGCGGGCTGGCGTCGAGCCCAACTTCGCCGACGAATGCACTCTCGCTCAGATACCGCTCAAACAACCCAAAATCGTCAATTCGTTCCGCGATCAACTGCGGGTGAAAGCCAAGCGCAAGTCGCACAGACGGCGCGCCACGGCTCAATTCCTTGTTCCGTGGCCAAGCGGCCGGCGTTGTTGTAACCGCGAGGACTTCAATGTTTCGGTTAATGCATTCCTGCAGTACCCGATCGTAATCCGAATAGAGGTCGAGATGGCAGTGGTAATCCACCAGGCTCGGTTCAGACATAGGGTCGCGTCGTCACGCCGTCGAGCAGTCGTTGAACTTCGGCCATTCCGCGAAAATATACCTTCGCGAAGAGGTCAATTTCATCCCTCACGTCCGTGAGAGGTCCGGGCGCATGAATTAAAACGGCGGCCCGGGCTGGACTCCCGCCAAGTCTGCGTATCGCTAATTGAAATGACCGAACGTGCTCGCCCTCGGCTTTTTGTGAAGCCAGCGGTCTCGCTCGCAGGTCAACCAACGCGTAAGTTGTCGGATCAGGCGGCCTCAGACCTCGCAAACTCGCGCGTCTGATAATACACGGAACACAATAACCACAGTGGCCAGGCGACTGGCCCAGCCAACGGCCCTTGGTTGGCGATGAGCATGAAATAGTAGTGGCGAGATTCTTCGTTAGGCACTCCTGGTGAACGCACTCACGAACCATCTCGCCTTTCGTTTTGTGCCGATACGGATTTACCATCGTTGCGCGGATTCCGAGCTGCGCTAACAGCTCATTGTAACGCGCAACAAAAAACGGGTGCGTTGTCCGAGTGCTCAGCGCACCAATTCGCAGCGGATCTAGCGGAACGCTCAATGTGATTAAACCATTTTCAGGAAGCGTGATGCTTTTGCTCGCGCTGCTTGCACTTGCGGCACATGCCGCAAGCGAAAAGAACAAGAATGATCGTGAGCGTTCGCTATTCTCGGCACCACCACCCTGAATAAAGTCGTTGGGGAATCCAATCCTCGACCGGATATGCCGCACCGATGCGCGGGTGAAGTTTCGCCGCAGCGCCCGTATGCACAGCGTCTGGTGTTTACTAGCGATGCCTGCCCAACTGTGGCTAACAAGCAAAGGATCCGCGCCCTGAGACAAGAGATCAATCGCTCCGATGAAGCTGTCCAAACCACCAGACAACAGCGAAATGTTGTCGAGCAACACCCGGCGCCGAGCTCGCGACCTAATCAACTGTTCAAATCCATCCGGGCGTCGGCGAAAGGAGAACCGCCATCTATCTCCAGTCAGGAATTGAACCGCCGATTCCAAGACCGGTGTAACCGCAATCCACCGATCGACATCGCTAACCGGAATGTTGAACTCCGCCTCCCTAGTCCAATTATTCTGCGAATGCGCCGATCGACTGATTCTCGTGTCGGCGCAATAAATCGCAGCCGCGACAATCAAAAGGTCTACTCCGATTTCGCTGGGAAAAATATCATGCGCCGCCAGTGCATCTAATGTATCGCCGATTCCGAAGTCCAAGCGTCGACTGCCGGTCACAAAGCGCAGTGACACTTCACGTGCAGCGTCTCGAACACTTGGAACCGAGCAGCCGTCGCGGATTCCAAAGCGCACGACCAGTTTCCAGGCGTCTGCCATGTCACTCCGCCTCGAGCGCCTCCAGATACACAAACGACTGTGTGTAGATTCTGTCCGCCAACTGTGCGCACTCCGCAGTCGAAATGCGCCGGTTGTTACCGGTGAGCGGCCCAAGTGCCGCGCGCACCGCGCCTGAGATCAGGTCTCGAAGCTCTGACTGAATTTCGTTAATCCGATCAACCGTTGTGGCCTCGGAAAATGTCTCCGCACCGATATCGGCTATCATGCGAGCTTCAATGGAATGCGCTATGAACTCCTGCACCAACACTGCCCACTGCTGCGGCGTCAGTGCACTAAAATCGACGACTCCTTCTTCTACAGCCTCCAGCAACGTCTCATTCCACGCTTCGCGAGCGATTGCTTCGTCGATCCCACCGCCTGCAGGACAGAACGCTTCCATCAGCGAGGCGACTGCGTCCGCCACCGGCTGACCAGCTAGGTCGCCCAAGCCGAAATCTCGTGCGGCGGCCGCGAACCCGCGGTCTCGCACATCATTGACGAATCCAATAAGGCGACCAGCGGTCCGCTTCGGAACAGCCATCCGGCCCGAGGCAGATCGACTGCCACCAGTACCGCGCGACACATACGTTCCGGCTGCGCGCCGAACATAGCTTCGGTCGCCAGTGCGCGCTGCCTTGTTCAACGACACCCGCGAAGCTTGAAAATGGGGATGCTGTTGAACTACACCAGGCTGTGGCGCCACTGGTTGCGATTGCGGCTGATTCACCGACCTCGGCTGCTCATCGGCTGGTTGACCTTGCGCGGGCGCGGCGACGGGACCGCTCGGCTCCAGCCAAGAAGGGATTAGCGGATTGCCAGTCGTTGGGCCGCCGTAACGAGATGAAGTTCCCACTTTTCAGCTCACTTTCGCTGCGAACGGGTGCCGGCACTTTCGAACGCCGTCAATGCCGCCTTCACTTTATCACTCCCTTCTTGTCGCCATCTCTCGCGCACGGCCATAAAGCGCTCGCGAGTTTGGCCTGTAAAGAACGTAGGCTGGGCCGTTGCAACCCACGCGCCGAGCTTGTCCACCGGCAGCGCCTCAAAAAACTGGACGAACTCTGACTGCAAACCTGGATGCGCTTTGACTAACGCCTCCAGACCAAAGTAACCGTCGGGCTGTTTCGAAAAATCGCCAGCCTCGATGACTTTCAACGAGACTTGTTTGAATACCGCGAGAGCCTGGTCCGGCGTGAGCTTCTTTACATCGGCTTCCGCCGAAGCGACCGCCATCGCTTTACCGCTTAACCGTTCAACCAGGCTGTCGAATGAGCCGGCAATCGCCGCGCCCAATATCGTCTTCTTGTCGCGTGTGATAAACAGGTATGGTCGCAGATCTTCGCTACCGAGCGCGGGCTCAATTCCTGCCCACATCCGCACCCAAGGGTTTTTCAGCCACTCGAGCCCGTCAGCAGGCGCAGCACTCTTCTTGCGGGTGCCGTCTCTTGGTTGAGCCTTGCTACCACGGACGTCAGCTTCCAGTTCAAGCAGTTCGGAAGGCGCGCCATTAGCGGCATCGAATGCGGCCTTCGTCAGTTCCTCATAAAATGCAGGCGCGAATTGTTCGGCCAGCATCATTTTTCCGAGTTTCGGAATCGTAATTTGACTGCCCAAACCGCGTTGCGTTGCTATCTCATTTCGCAGCAACATCGCATTAAGGAACCTCTTTATTTGGCGAGGGTTGCCCTTCGTTCCTTCGGCCAACAAACGAAAGATTTGCACCGAGATAAGAGCCCCGTGATTCACGGCGTCGGGCACAGCACCGTCTGCAAAACAGCTCTTCACCACCGATAAATCAAGAAGCTTGCTCGCCCAAGGCTGAACCAGATTCTCGCGTGCTTTCGCCATTAATTTTTGAAAGTTCACGTCCTCTTTGCCGAGCGCTGCTTCCGCCATCACCAGGACCATGTAGGTCTGTGTTTCAATCGGGCCCAGCGCGGGAATCCGAAACGGAACCTGAATCAGTTTCTCCAAATAGTTTTGATCGTAACGCAGCGGACCAGACGTTTGCGGTAAATCCGGGAAGTGCTTCCTGACGGCATACTGGATCATCGCTTCGTCCGCCGCGACAACGAATGCCGTCTTGGGTGCAAAGAGAAACAGCCGAATCGCTTCCAGCGTATCGATCGCAGTCTCCGGTAGACAACGGTCAAGATCATCAATCAACACTACCAACTTTTTCAGCTTGGCCTCATCAATCAGTTCCCGAAATTCCTTCTCAAACGCCACCATCTGCTCGGGGAGGTTGTCGGCCGACGGCGGCTTCAGTAAGCCATCCGCCTTTTCCACGGCCGTTTTCACCGCATCTACCGCCACAGGTTCGCCGGCAGCGCCGATTAGACCTCGGAGAGCGTCCACAGCGCCACGAACGTGATCTGGATGCGGCATTCCGGTGAGAACCGTAAAACCGACCTGGGCGCCGAGCTTTGCCAGTTTGAGATAATCCACTCGCTTTAGGAGTTCTTTCGCTTTTTCGCAAACCTTCCCGACCGTCCTGCGCTCATCCCGCAGTTTCGTAATAATAGTTTCGATCAGCGCGGCCTTCGCGTCATCGAAGCCTTGAAACTGCCAGCCGTTGAATCGCAAACACAGGATATCCTTGTCGCCGGAAAACGCCTTCTCGATCATTGCGAGAATACTTGATTTACCGGCACCCCAATCACCGTGGACGCCAATCGTTAGCGGCTTGTCACCGCTTTCCGACACCAGCTTGATCAACGTGCGGGCGATCGCTTCATAATAAAGAAGGTCAACCTCTGTCTCCTGGTCACTGATAAACATGCCTGGGACAACATATCGCGGCGTCGTGATTTCTCCATGGATACAACAAGCACCCCTTCTCACTCGCAGCGCCGGCCCGCCACTCAGTTCATTCTCGCCGATCCAGGCGACGAACCCGTTACACCCATGTCGCCACGGAGCGGCGATGAGCTGAGAATGTCGACCGGCCTGCGTCCGCGGAAAAGCACGTCCGAAAAAATCCACTCGAAGTGATCCGCGCACTGCGCGAGCTGAACAGGAAACTAAAAGCCCTCGCGGGCGGCAGGGATTCGTGCTTGATCGGCTTTCGCAGGCAACGTCAATAATACGGTATCAGCGCGCGTTCGCCCTTGAAGTTCACAGCAACTTTGGAACAATCCGGACATGCCTAGCCTAGTGTCGCGGACGTTACTATTGCCGACGTTCGGAGGATAGAACAAATGGCGCTCCAAGAACCAAAGCTTTACACCCTAAATGAGGTATTGCACGACCGGCTCTTCCAGGTCCCACCGTACCAGCGAGGCTACAGCTGGACCGAAAAGGAAAGACGAGACCTGTTCGAGGACCTACAAACTCTTCGGGAACTTCGGCGCGATGAGCACTTCATGGCCACCCTCGTGTTCCGGGACACGCGCAAGCATGTGATTATCGGGGGAACGGATCGTCTTCGGATCTACGATGTTGTTGACGGCCAGCAGCGCCTGACAACTCTGGTGATACTCCTGAAGGCAATCGAGAAGAATCTAATCGAAAACCATCAGAAGAAACAGGCGGACAAGATCGACGCGATCCTGGTCAAGGAGAAAAAGGATTTGATCCTGCTTCAGACCAACCATGATGCGCGCGACACGCTCGACGCTTACCTGCGGCAGGGCGATATTGGACATCTGGAGGAGGCTATCACGCTGCATCAACGAGAGCTGATGAATGCGTTTCGTGAGTGCGAGCAGTTCGTCGTTGATTGGGGCAATCCCGTCGGTCTGCTCGACCTACTGAAGAACAAGATTAAATTCGTGTTCTTCGTCCTCGAAAATCCTGGTGCCGTGTACACCGTGTTCGAGGTCCTAAATAGCAGAGGACTCAACGTCGACTGGCTAGACAAGATGAAGTCCACCTTGATGGGCGTTGCCTTTCAAAAGAAAAGAAAGCTGCCCGCCGGCGAGCTTGACCACGTGGAAGACGAATGGACCGCAATCTACCGTGTCCTCGGAAAGGAGGTAGTGTCAGATGCCGATGTGCTTACTTTCGCCGCGAACCTCACTGCCGATGAACCGCCAGCCAAGGGATTCCAAGAGGTAAATGCGCTGGAGTTCTTCCGAGAGGAGGCTCATCAAGATAAATCCACGCCCCTAGAAACGTCGAAGTTTTTGCGGCAGTTGGTCACAACGCTCGATCAATTCCTTAAGGATCCTCGCCATCAAGCCATCTGCCGCATCAAGCAGCCGCGGCTGCTTGCGACTGCTCTGCTGATCTCTGACCGATTAAGGAAGGACTCGAAGTCACAACAAAAGGCAATGGTTGCGTGGGAAAACGCAATGTTCAGGTTCTACGTTTTGGGAGGGGGAGATGCGCGCGATCGGGTTGGCGAGTGTATTCGCCTTGCCTCGGAAATCCGGAACGGGAATCTTTCACTCAAGCAAATCCTCAACGAGCTTGGCGCAATCGGGAACGTTACACATCAGGAAGTGGCAGCAGAACTTGAAAAGAGGTACGTCTACGATCGGTGGACGGCACAGGAGATAATCTACTTTTTCTGGAAATACGAGGAGCGCTTATCGGCGGAAAATGACGAAATAATCGATCAGATCACGTGGGGAAAGATCTGGGAAAACGCATCTAAAGAGAAGTCTGTGGAGCATATCTTTCCTCAAAAAGATCCCAACGACAATTGGAAGGGGAAGGGACGCCAAAACGTCAATCCTGAGTCATTCGTTCATCGTCTGGGGAACTTGCTGGTCCTGCCGCCCGGGCTTAACAGCAAGGCCGGAACGAAATCTTTCGCTGACAAGATCGAAGTTTATAAGAGTGCAAAAGGCCTCCACCACGTCAAGAAGGTGATGAGATTGAAAGATTGGAATCTTGCCGCGATCGAGAAGAGAGAGAAGGAACTAATGCAGTTTGCGGAAGAGCAGTGGTGGCGCTAACGGCGTGGAGCTGCCCCCATCAGCCGCTCCCATTCATCGAGGCTGCCCCGAAAGCCAAGGTCACACGCTTTTGAGTAGCTGAGTCTCGCCGTCGTTTCGCGACGTTTACCGCTTTTTGTGTCACTCACACCTCGATAATGCCGACGCGAAGCGAAAATGTGTGAGGCAAGCGGATCATGCTCCGCTCTCATTTCCTCAACGGCAGCCTCTACATGGCGAATGGCCGTGGTAAGCGCTTCGAGCGCGTCGTTTAACCGAGCGGCATGCATTATGTTCAGTCCAACATTTCTCCTTCAATCGATCAATTACGATTATCCGACCGCCCAGCCCGAGCAGCTCGAAATAGAACGAAGTCACGGCCAGAAATTAGGCACTTTCGAACTTGCGACCGGTGCCGCAGCCGCGAAGGTCGGGGACTCAATTTGGCCGTCGAGCGAGTGAATTTTGGCCGCTTCCCGGTCCAGTCCCTCGCTGTCCTCGCCACTCAACTCTTTTAGGTATGGCTCCATGTGGCGCGACTCAGCTAGGACCCATCAGCCCGATTGCATTAAGCATTTTCAGTTGTCAGACATTTCAGCTACCGTCTGAACGGGAATGCCGCACGACATTATTGATAATCGCGAGCGAAAGCTCGCCGCGTCAGTCAAGCCACTCCTTTCAGAATCCGAAAAGGCAAAGTTCGCCGTTGGCTACTTTTTCATCTCGGGATTCAAATTCATCGCTGATGAACTTGAGAAGATTTCCGAGTTGAAACTCCTCATCGGCAACACATCTGATTCACAAACGATCGAGCAACTAGCGGAAACGCACTCTGCCGCGCAGGTAATCGATCGCACACGCAAGCGCGAATTTGCCAATCAAAAAGAAAAAGACGCTGCCTTAGAGGAAGTGAGCGCGGCGGTCCGCACGCGCATTGAACAACTCAGTCAAACGAACGAAGACGAACGCGTAATAAATCTCTTGCTCAAACTCATCGAGGAAAAGCGATTTGTAATTCGTGTCTACACGAAGTCGCGATTACACGCGAAAGCGTACATCTTTGATTATCCAACGCAGCGCTATGATCGCGGAATGGCGATTATCGGCTCATCTAATCTTTCACTTTCCGGTCTTGTCGATAACACAGAACTGAACGTTGAAGTCCACGGCAAGGGCAACCACGAACAACTCACAAAGTGGTTCAATGATTTGTGGGGCGAAGCGGAAGACTTTGATGCTGAGCTCATGCGTGAGTTGCGTTCAAGTTGGGCGTTGAACGCGATCACGCCGTTCGAACTTTATGTGAAAGTCCTGTTCGAACTCGTGCGTGACCGACTGGAACATCCGCTTGAGGCCATGCCGAGCGACTTTCCGCCGCTTACCGATTTTCAATGGGCGGCGGTTCAGTCAGCGCTACGAATTCTAAAAAAGCAAAACGGGGTCATTCTCGCCGACGTAGTCGGATTCGGAAAAACCTTAATGGGCACAGCGCTTTTGAAATGGCTTCACGCCCGCGAGCGTTGGCGCGCTTTAATTCTTTGTCCCAAACAGCTCCGGCCAATGTGGGAAAAGTACAACACGGACTACGGTCTCCGCGCAAAGGTTCTTACGCTCGGTCAGATTCGTTCGCCGGGATTTGACTGGGCAATTCTGGAGGATTTCGAACCGCGGCTCGCGCTGGTCGATGAGTCGCATAATTTCCGACACAGCGACACAGAGCAGTATGAACAGGCGTCTACCTATCTGCGCTCTCGCGGATTGCCAGTGATATGTCTAACTGCGACTCCACGCAATCGCCTTGCTAAAGATGTCTATAATCAAATCGCCTTATTTCATTCCGAAGATGAAATCGATCTCGGCGTAACGCCGCCTAGTCTTTCGAAATATTTTCGATTGGTGGAGAAGCACGAGCGAGAGATGCCACCGCTGCTGCAGCACTTCATGGTTAGACGAACCCGGCGGCATATTCGCGAACATTGGCCAGACGCGCACATCAACGGCCGAAAACTAATTTTTCCCGACAGAAAGCTCACGACGATTAGATATAACATCAACAAAGTTTACGACGGGCTATATGATCGACTGCGCCGTCTAATTGAACCGCCCGACCCGAAGCTGAACAAAAAGGAAGGCCTTCGATATGGTCGTTATGGCTTGATCGATTATGTCGACCCTGCGATGCGCTCTAAGTCTCCTTACAGCGATCTCGCACGTGCTGGCCTGCGTTTATCTGGCCTGATGAGATCGCTGCTGTTCAAGCGATTAGAATCTAGCGTCGAAGCTTTCCGTTGCACCATAGCGCACCTTCTGGAGTCGCATCGGATTTTCCTGAAGCTCTTGAAAGAAGACAAGATTTCGGCTGGAGAAGACGTCGAGCCGTTGTTGAAGGATCTCGAAGAAGGCGATGCCGAAGACGAAGAGCTTCTCGAGTCGTTACGTCTTGTCAGTGGCAAATACGATATTGCAAGATTCGACCGCGAGCGGCTACAGGAAGATATCGAGAGCGATGTCGAGACTCTGAAGAAGATCAAGGATACGGTCGATCCCATCACGCCCGAACGCGATGCCAAGCTTCAGCGACTCATCGCCTGGCTGGACGAGCAGCCGCTGCTTCGCCAACACAAGTTGCTGATCTTCACTCAATTTTCTGACACCGGTGAATATCTGCGGGAGAATCTGCAAGAAAAGTATCGAAGTCTCGAATTTGCCGACAGCAACCGTTCCGACTTGATTGGTGTTATTCGACGCTTTGCTCCGATTGCGAACAATGTGCCGGCCGGGAAGGTTACCGAACCCATTCAGATTCTAGTTGCTACCGATGTGCTCTCTGAAGGCCTTAACCTGCAAGATGCAGCTTACATTCTGAACTACGATCTGCACTGGAATCCGGTTCGTCTGATTCAACGTTTCGGCCGCATCGATCGACTGAATACTCTGCATCGTGAAATTTTTGCGTTTAACTTTCTGCCCGATCCAAAACTTGAACAGCATTTGGGCATCGCGCAGACCCTGCGCGAACGAATAGCCGAAATTCACGAATCCATCGGCGAAGACTCGCCTATTCTAGATCCCGAAGAGCAGCTGAACGAGAAGGCGATGTACGCGATTTACGAGGGCGACGGAAAGGCACTCGAATCCTTCGAGGAAGCCGAGGAGGATTATGACAGCCTGGGGATTCAAGCCGCAGAAGATTTCATTCGCAAGCTTCAACGCGAGGAGCCGGAATTCATGGCGAAAATTAAAGCGCTGCCGCATGCGCTGCGGACGGCGCGCAATCTAGACTGGCCGCAATCGCAGGACTCCGCTCTTTCACAGCTCAAGGAAAAGCCCGCAATCTTTTTCTTTGGGAAGGCGGCCGAATTTGAAAAGCTCTATCTAGCTGACGCCGACGGCAATGTTATCGCCGAAGATCAGATGGCGGCCATCGCCGCAATTCGTTGTTCGAAAGAGGAACGAACCGCCAAGCTTCCGTCTAACTACAACTCACTTGTTGAAAAACTACGAGCGCAGTTTGAGAGGGCTTTTGCCGAACACCTGGCTACCGGTGGCTTACCGCATCGCCTTTCGCCACCCGCGCGTCGCGCCCTCGACGAAATTCAAAGGGTTTTCGTTGATACAAAAGACGAAGAGCAAAAAAACAGGTTTGCTCACTTGCGCGAATTATTTCGATTGCCGCTGGACGCGCGCACCGAAGGCGAATTGCGCGATTGGCGCCGGACGATTAGCGAGGAACCCCAAGTGAACGTCGAACGGCTCACGGATATCGCGTTTTCCTGCAAGCTTGAAGACCTCTGGGCCGAACAGACGCGGCACAAAACGGTGCAGAAGGAGTCGGTCCCGATGATCATTTGCACGGAAGCACTCGTGTAGGATGGCTCGGTCGCAAAACAAAGATCTCGCGTCCAAATTGCTCCGGCTTTTTCAAGAGAAAAAGCTCAATTCGAAAGACGATCTTCTTACACTCTTTTCTAAATGTCTCGAGTTCGATCACGCTGAGACGAAACTTCCGAGCAAAAGCACGGAGTATTGGGGTGAAGGACAAGTCGCTCAGCTCATCAGCAAAGAATCCTTCGAGATTCTCGCGAGCGTCGGTGATCCGAGCGTTAGCGGTTTTGCTGTCATATATGGAACGCTGCGTGATTTCAATCTCTCAAATCAACGCACGATCATTCTTCAATTGCGTAAAACATTTCCAGATGCCCTATACATTTTCGCCAGACCGCAAACATTCGGGCACAACCAAGGTGCGCAGATCGATATCGTCCACGCGCGCTTGCGCAGTGGCGCGCAGGATGACGCTGCAGCTCCCTCACGTCTTCTGCTTCGCCGGTTCCGGTTTGGGCCTGGCGAGCGCTATCGAACCGCGGCCGAGCGTCTCGCCAAACTTGACCTCAGTAATCTCAAGTCCCGGACGGCCGCCGCGATCACAGCGCTCTGTAACGAAGCGTTCGACAAGGAAGCGCTCACTAACGAGTTCTTCAAGAAGCTAGACGCTCATATCAAAGCGATCGAGTCCGACTTAGCCAAGCATCAGAACATGAGCGGGCCCGAAGCATTCGGCCAGGCGCAACTTCTTATCGAACGGCTGATCTTTCTCTACTTCGCCCAGAACCGCGGTTGGCTGAATCAGGAAGCCGATTATCTAATCAAGAATTTTTCCACCTATCGAGACGATGCCGACGGCTTCGGTTATTACCACGATTTCCTGCACCGACTCTTCCATACGCTCGCCGAACTGGACTTTGGGGACAAACTTCCGGGAATCCCATTTCTTAATGGCGGTCTGTTCGATGACGACGAATTTAAGCTTCCGTCATCGAAGCTGCGCATTCGCAATGCGACGTTCGCCAGCCTGTTCGACGATCTCCTGGAGGCATACAACTTCACTGTACGCGAGGACACGCCGTTATCCCAGGAAGTCGCCGTCGATCCTGAAATGCTCGGCAAGATTTTCGAGAGCATCGTGCTCCACGCCGAAGCGGCCGGCGAAGAATATCAAGCGCCCGACAAAAGAAAAGCGACCGGCAGTTATTACACACCTCGCATCGTGGTTCATTTCATCTGCCGCGAAAACTTGCGCCTCTACTTCGCGCAAAGAGGCGAATCGCTTTCTGATCCTGCTTGTCGCAGCACGTGGAGCGATCGGATCAGTCGCTTGTTTAAGGAAATCGATCCGACCGACGGCTTCTCCGAAGAAGAATTGCGAACACTCAAGTCGCTTCTCTCACCCGACGAAGCGAAACGTTGCCTCGAGTTGCTGCTCAGTATGCGCACGCTCGATCCGGCTGTCGGTTCGGGGGCCTTTCCCGTGGGCCTGCTGCACGAACTCATTTCATTGCAGCGAATATTCGAAACAGTCGCGCATGGCTACGATGACCCGGTCAAAGGTTCCGGCACGCAGTGGATGCAGGAGAAGAAAGAGTACTTCATCCAGCACAGTCTTTTCGGCGTCGATATTCAGCAGCAGGCCATCGAAATCTGCCGGCTTCGCCTTTGGTTGAGCTTGCTCGTCGATTACGAGCTTGGCATCAACCCGTTCGAAGCCGAGCGGGGCGAATTCATCAAAGCCATCAACAAAATCTCGCAACTGCCGAACTTGGAAATGAACTTCAAGCGCGGCGACAGCTTGCACGACTACATCTGTGGGCACCCCGTGAGAATCGAACCGCAGAAGCCGAGTCAATATGCCGCTGAGCTAGAGCGGATCGAAAAACTCGGCGCGAAACTACACAAAGCGGGACGCGGCGAAACAAAGAAAAATCTTCGCGTTGAAATTTTGGAAAAACGAATCACGCTCGCGCGCCGTGTGATCGAAGACGAAATCGCATCACTGAAGAAAGGATTTATCGGCAGCAATTGGTTTGGCGAAAGCATTTCCGAACGAGAAGAACGGGAGCGCACGCAAAGGGAAATTGATCGGCTCGAAACGGCGCTGACGCAACTCGGCCGCGACGATCAAAACCTGCAAAAGCTAAAGCAGCGCAAGTTCGACAAAGAATTTTATCGCAAGCTCCGCGAGTTGGAAGGATCGCAAATGGACGGTCCCCTAAATTTCGCCTGGCGGATTGATTTTCCACACGTCCTTGGCGGCACGCCAAGTACGACACTGGGGGGCGAATTCGCGCTTGTTAACCAAGCGCAGCGCCAACAAGAGCTCGCGTCCGCAAATCGCGCCAAGCTCGACGGCGGTTTCGATTTGATCGTCGGCAATCCGCCGTTCGTCACCGCACGTAACGCAACGAAGCGCGAGCTGTATCGCGAGCGTTGGCCGCGCGTATGCCACATGAAATTCCTGCTTGTGTGTCCGTTTTTTGAAATGAGCTTCGGCCTGCTGCGACCGGATGGACAACTCGGTTTCATTGTCTCGAATGCTTTTGCCAAACGCGAGTTTGGCAAACCGCTGGTCGAGGAGTTTTTTCCGATGCTGGATTTGGAAAAAGTCATTGATTGCTCAGGTCTCATGTTTCCGGGTCACGGTACGCCGACCTGCCTCGTTTTCGGCGCGCAGCGAAAACCCGATGAGAGCTTGCCGCTCCGTGTCGCTGCGATTCTGCCCGGCGGCGGCGACCTGCGGACGCCGCCAGAAGAAAGCCCGCTTTGGCACACGCTCGCTGCTCAGCATGACAAACCAGGGTTTGCAAACTCACAGGTTGTTGTCGCAGATCGTAATCGCAAGGACATGGCGCGATGGCCGTGGAGCCTCGACGTTGGCTCTGCACCTACGCTGCAAGCGATCGGAGATAACACCCAGCCACTTATTGAACATCTTGCTGGCGAGATCGGATTCGACCTAGTCACCGGTTCAGACGAATTTTTTGTTGTGACTGGAGATTTCGTCCGGCGGCGAAATATCACGACCTCGCTACTTCGAAAATACTACACGGGCGAAGACATCCGCGATTGGTCGCTTTCATCTGAAAGTCTCGCGATTTTCCCTTACGATAAGGAAGGTGTTGTAAATGTGTCGTCGGATAGTGGATTCAAAGCTTACGCTAACCTTTTCAAGAGCCATTTAGAATCCCGAATCTATTTTGGGAAACGTCCGCACGAGCGAGGCATGAAATGGTGGGAGTATGCGATTGTGTTGTGGGGAAAGCGTCGCTCGCCGCTACGACTCGCGTTTTGTCAAATCGCAACACACGCGCATTTCACACGTTCCAATCTTGACAACCTGTTCAAGGAAAAAGCTCCAATCATCAAACTCCCCGATGAAGCGGACGCCGACGATTATGACACTCTCGCAAGCCTTGCTAACTCCAGTACAGCGTTATTCGCGCTGAAGCAGGTATCTTTCAGCAAACGTGAGTCTGGCTCGGGAACGACAGATACGTATTTCGAGTTTGCGGGAAACAAGGTTGACCGATTGCCGATTCCCGCGGCAATCGCCAACGCGCTACGCGGCAAGAGCAACGCTTCGGCCAAAGCATTGAGCGCGCTGGCGCGCGAGTGCTGGGAGCGCGGGCGAGAATTGCCGTCGCTCGCGCTGAGCAAGCTTTTTGAGAAACCGAACGAAGCTTATCACGCCTGGAACGGTTCGCTGCCGGGCTATGTGAAGCCACACAAGGAACTGGGCTCGCCGTTTTCATCGACCGCCGATCTTGAGAAGAACTTCGCGAGAGCGCAGGAAATCCGGGAAAAGCTGCGCCGCGAGATGGTCGCGCGGCAGGAAGAGATGGATTGGCTGGTGTATACCGCTTACGGATTGATTGATGAAGTACATCCTGCTGCTGCATCGCACACATCAGATGTCGATCTTGCGCTCGATCGTGAAGAGCGCCCCTTCCAGTTGTACGCAAAAGCCAACGAGGATTTCGACAAGGCGTTCGCGTTAATCCCATGCGGATGGTCAGTCGCGAAGAAAAAGCTTTGGCGCGCACGTCTCGAAGCAATCTGCAACAACGAGCATATCCGTCGCATCGAGCAGCCGATTTACAAACGTCGCTGGGATGAGCAATGGAAAGTCGGCAATCGCTGGGAGTGCGGTCCCGTCGCCTACGCGCAGGAATTAATGGACGCGTTCAGATGGTGGCTAAGCGAAAAAGCCGAATGGCATTTGGAACGCAAAGTCAAAGGCGCTCCAATCGCACTACAAGATTGGTCAGCCGCGCTCTTCAAAGATTCGCGCATCGCCGCCGCCTGGCCGGTAATCGCCGATGCGATCTATCAAGTCGAGAAATATAAATTCGACGCGCTGGAGGAGGAGAAAAAGGAAGCGCGCCGCATGCCAAAAGCGGACGACTCCTACACAGCATTCGAGAAGTTCTTTCGCGAAACAGCTCTCGATCAATCTGTCGCCCACGGCATTCCACCAGCCGTCCCTTGGAATGAACTTAGTGCGAAAAAGAAATGGACGCCCGCACAAATTAAACATGCGCAATCGGTCCGCGGCAAACTCAACGTCCCGCGAGAACGTTTCCAAATCGGTTCGGCCGGCGAGTTCTTCTGGGCCGGCAAATAAACAATCTTACGCCCCTTGCAAATCTCCAGATGGCTGCGCGAAAATTATTTATGGTCAATTCAAAGCGATTAGTCGCTTGATCAGAGGTCTTATTTGTCTTTCCCTATTCAAGTGCTCCTGCAGCTCCCGCCTCTCTTTCGCCAACCAGCTTAGAGCCTGACTGATTCCAAAGGCGTTCAGATCATCGAACTCAGCACCGGGGACCTTTGCCGCTCGCTTGACTGTCCGTTGTGAAGGTAGCGCCTTTTCGAACGGCACTGGCAGCTCAACATCGAAGCCATAGCGGGCGATGTGATACGCGCGGGTCGCTGCCTTCACCCCCCAGGCTGACTTCAACGATTCGTCTACCCATCTCCGAAAGACATCCTCACGAATCTTCGTCGATTCCCAACGCATTAATCGCCAGCGATCCAGAGTCGCACCGGCAATCCCTGCTTTGAGGAACTCATCAATTTTATTGATGTCGAGAAATTCAGTATGCGCCTTTTTGAATCGGCCCTTGATCGTGCCGATGATCAAGCCGTTGCTGCAAACTAGCCGAAACCAGCCAAGACTCGCATCGAAGACATGGCTTCCATCAACCGAGTTGATGCAATAGAGGCGCAGCGACAATTTTCTGCCGTCCCGAGGTGTAGTCGAAAATTCGTCTGGAAACAGGAACTGAAGCGCCATTCGTTCGCCATGATCCGTTAACGTCAAATCCACGCGAATTTTGTCGACATCTACCTTGGCAGCGCGGATCGCATTTACCGCCCGTTCGAAAACGCTGCGGTGTTGCAGCAGAGTATACGACTTTGAGACGACACCGATCGGCACGCGTGTTGCAGGTCCATTTGTCGGTTCCTGAATAATCATATCAAGGTACGGATTCTCTTTGCATGGACTGCCGTCGCTGTTTAACGCAAATGGCACGCGCGAGAACCGTGGAATTTTTCGCGCGATTTGAGCAATATCGCCTGTAAACTCAGTGACAGGCACACCAAGCCATTTTTGACGTATCGAGGGAAGCGCCAGTCGGCGTACCGTGGGCGTGGGCATCATGGCCGATCCATAATCAAAAATTTCCGGCAACCAGTAAAGACTTATCCCACATGTGGGATGAGAAAAGGCGCATCCTTCGACGGTGCGCTATCGGCTTCGGAAGCAGCTGGCAAACTTCTTAAAACGAAAGCGAGGGAGCCGGACCTTCGCAGAATTTTCTCGGACAGTCGGGCTCTCCCCGTCCACACTGCAAAGGATCGAGATGATGGAGCAGAATATTACCATCGATACGCTTCAGCATGTGATCGAGCGCCTAAGATGCAACGTGTCCGACATTTTTGGAGATTGAGTCGCGTTGCTCGGCTTTGAGCATGGATTCGCCAAAAGACCGCCGAACCGAAACGCTGGCGGGGCTGCTGCACTGCCGCAAAACGCGGAGTCCAACAGTGTTGGACAAAGGTCGCACAGCTTGAGGCAATACATCAGGCGCCGGCCAGCCAAGCGCGCAGTAATAAATTAGACCTTTTCCGGCCTTGTTGCCGGGTGATAAAATGGCTGGCTGTGCGTTGCCTCGTTGTGATCTTCGCAGCACTTCTGGTCGTTACTTCGGCGTTCGCCAAATCCAAATCGCGCACAAAAGTAACTTTCGCGTCACCGTGCGAGTGCCAAGGCCAACACGGCGTTGATCGCTGGATACCCAAAACTGATGCTGCGCCTCCGCCGCCTTTTGGAATTGGCGTTCCAACCCTGACGCCTTCTCAGATTTACCAGTGGAAAGGGCCGGGGCCGAATGTACCCTTGACGCGCAAAACGGAGACGCGGCTGCCGTCTGAGGAAAAGTGGTACAAGCTCCGGGGCCACGTAGTCGATGTCCTGGTCGAAGCGGACGGCGACATTCACGTCGCGCTCAAAGACCCGACTGGAAACAAAACCGGCACGGTCGGCGTTGAGGTTCCCGTGGGTGACAAATGGTGCAAAATCCGAAAAGAGGTGTTCAGTTGGGTCAGGGTCACATTCCCGTTCAAAATTACATCGAACCGGGTTTTCACCATCGTTCATCCTCACAACATCACAGTGGTCGGAAAAGCTTTTTACGATGTCGATCATGCCCCAGCAGATCATTCCAACCGGAGCACAATCCACGAAAAATATGCGGCATGGGAAATTCACCCTGTCATGGGGTTGCACGTCGATCAGTGAAGTACTGGGAAATCATTGCCCACAAGCTCAGCGCGGCAGGCTGCAGCTGGGGCTGCTGCCGTGCAGTGACGAACGATGGCTGGAGATGGATCGTGGATGTTCGCAGACTCGGACGTTGTTACATCATCGAATCTGATGAGCTGTTGAGCGCGTTTCTTGAACTGGAAACGATTCTGCTTCGGTGATCGCCGCACGTAGCTTTTGCAGCTCGCACACGAAAACTTAATCCCGCGGGCCGTTCGCTGACACATTAGGCGATTCGCTTCGGAACCAAACCCGTCGCGCAATCGGAGAGCTCTCCCATTAGAGAGGTTCGGAGACGCAAACGAGGTTCGGGGTGGTCGACTATTCGGTTAACCCAAAGCATTCCTTCGTCACGGCCATGTCGTCGTCGTGGTGTCTCACATCTGAGACAACATTCAGTACTTGTCGCGACTCGATCCTAGCCCACAATCGCACCACGAAAGAGATTCAGCGCAAAGATGACTAAAGGCCGATCTTCGACAGGAACACCATGCAGCAGCATCAACTCACGTTCGGTGAGGGGCCTGTAGGATTCGATGGATGCCGGATAGGATGGGACGGCTGGGACGGGTGAGACCGACTCATGTTGACCGACTGCGGATGGGGTTGCATCTGCCGGCCCAGGCGCGGGACGACTTACGAAAAGGCGTCCCAAGCGTCCCAAGATATCCGTTTTAATCGGTCGCGCATCCTGCACATCCCCAGTATTTGCGAGAGCATTCACCGTTAACGGGGAAGTTTCATGAACACCACACAACGCAAAGATTCGGCTCCTATGTCTTTTCGCTTCCGGCGTAATACCGGAATAGACGACGCAACCGAACCGTCCATCAGGTCGAACAACCAAGTGATCGCCGCTGCGATCCTCGCCCTTCTCAGCGCACGCCGGACATCGCGCGATGGTTTTCTCCGCCATCTCGTGGAGATTATCGAGCTTAGATAAATCCAGACTCATGATTTGAACCTCACACCCCAATAACCCCGCACCGACCTGCCATCGCGCTGAACCGAATGCGATTTGGTCACCCGAAAGTGTTCCAGCATCAAGGCTTCCAAGGAGCTGCGTACCTCTGTGATTGAAAGCGGTTGCCAGCCACGATCCGGGCAAAAGTCCGCGTACTCCTCCATGATCTCGTCAACCGCCAGGCTGCCTTCCCCGCGCTCGATGCGATCGCGCAAAAACACGCGCAGTGAGTCACTTTCTTCTAACAGACTATCAACGATGTTCTTCTGACGATTCGTTAGTGCGATGTCACCATCTCGCTGGTCCACATCCGTTAACAGCAGGTTCAAACCAGCAAGACACCAGTTGAGAATGCCGCTACCCTCCTCCTGGACGAGGGCTTGTCCGAAATCCGGAATTTTTCTCTTCGGTGCCGGGCCTTCGTACCTCACGATGAGCAGTCGGCGCCGCCAAGCGGCGACATCGCCTGAAAGGCGAACTCTTAGGCGTGAGTTTGACGTGACAAGCGCGCAAAATTTGCCCTGAAAAGGAAATCTGCCTGTCCCATTTTTTTTCTCGGCGTCGAACCAGTCCCCTCCGACGAGTCCTTTCAGTACCGAGGCTCCAGCCGTGCTAAGGAAGTTGGGTTCGACGTCAACGCCTACCAGCAGCGTGGTCTTGATAAATCGAAACGTTTCGAAACGATCCGCCAGAAACTTAGTTCTCAACTGGGTGACGTTCTCGCGGCCAACGATTGCTTGGATCACATTTGCAAGTTGCGTTTTCCCGCGGCCGCTCTCGCCATCCAAGATCAACATTCGTTGGATAAGATTGTTACCCAGTAGGCACAGCCCGGCGTATTTTTGAATCAGCAACACATCCTCTTCGTGAACGGCCGGATAGACGAGCTCGTTCAAAAACCGGGGACAAAGAGCATTTTCGTCAAAGACAATTGGACAACGATTCCGACTCAGAAACGCCGGTGAAAACGGCAGCAACTGGCCTCTATTTTCAAACGAAAACACACCGTTCGCCAGATGGATCCTTCGCTCCGAAGAGGAGAATGCCCCACGTCGTTCGACGATCCCGCGAAGGTGTGCGACAAGACTATTGAGCCGTGCATCGGTCCGTTGCTTCTCGAGCCAAAAACAGGGCATTTGGCGCGAAGCCTGCAATAACCTTTCTGAAAGACGGCGCTTTATTGCATCGTTGGATTCGTCCTCATATATCCCGATGTCTGGACGATAGTCGTAAAACGCATGCTCGACCGGCTCCCACAATACCGAGTTTTCGAGCGCGAAAAGCCCTGACCAAAACGGCTCGTTCAATTTGCAAGGTTCACCCTCTTTGTTCGTGTAATAAGGTTCACCATAGTGTTGGTGTAGTTGAGCCAAGTGTGAGTCGCCGCCGGCACTTCGCTCGTCTCGGCGCGACCAAGGCAGCACCAATTCCTCTGGCCAACGAATTTCGGAAAACTCTAGCTCCAAAGGCGGCGCCTCTTTGACGATCTTGTAGCTTGTGGGGCGTAATTCTCCTTTCGACTTATCGATAGCAGCTCCGTGAATCACGGTTTGATTTCCATCGGCGCGCCACTCGCCAAAATCGTCGCCCGAAGTGTTCTTGAGTTTTGACGACTTGGGACACGGACCCTTGATTCGAAGCCATAGATTGCAGCCACGCTTTCGCTTTGTTTGAAGCGTGTCTCGCAGTTTTGGATTGAGGTGAAGGAAATGTTCGACCTCTTCGTCCCGGTCAAGATCGATCGTTACTAATCCACGCCCCAATAGGACACCGATATTTCCGCCATGGTTCAACTCGGCGACGTATTCAGGCCGCTGCATTACCGCCGCGGTTAGTGACTGCCATCCTTTTGCTTTCGGCCGTTTTGAGCCCCGCGGAATCGAAAGCAGAACGATATCTTGGCCTAAAAGCGAGCGGAGACGCTCGACAATACCCTCTGGTTCCTCGTCTGCCATAGCGGATGCAAGCCTTCCTAGGAGTTACTGCGTTTGCTGTCGTGCCGGAGTCGCGTGGACCTTGCTGAACTCTCCAGCCGCGGCACGTGCCTCGAAACGCTTGATCTCGTCTCGACTGACATAGACCCGACCACAAATGTTCACGGTAACAATCCAGCCACGCTGTCGCCATCTCCATCCAGTTGCCGCCGTTTTGTCGATGGATTCCAGCCACCGATCGAACGGGATCAGATTACTTGCTGGCTGCGGACTGTCCTCGGGGACCCCCCGCCGCCAATTTCGTGCAATAACGTTTGATGTCTCTTCATCAATTGCCATATCCTTCAGCCACGGATTCCCACCAATGCACAAAAGTATCTTTGTTTATGCAAAGGCACTGAATTGCAGCCCTGGGCACGTCCGACGCTTGATCCGCGCAGAGCAGATTCATTCAGCGCAGTTGGTCAAAGGCCGGACGGGTCGGCCGCACTGGGTAATCTGTGATACGTCTCCCGCAGCTATCACCGCGGTGAGAACCAAGTTACAAAGGAAGGGTCGACCGACATTCTGGGAACCAATTCAGGTAGAGTGCTTTCAAGAAAAAGGCCCCGACGGTAGACCGTCAATCCATTACGAAATTCGTTGGCGCGAGATTTTTGCGCCGCAGCCAAGCGATGACATAGACATTCTATTCGACCTCGCTGATCGCGCGGCGTTGGTATGGCACGGGCTAACACGGCAAGACTTATTCCATCCCGCTACATACGGACCAGATCGATGGCGGTACGTGACGCAGCCAGCTTCAGCGCGAAAAATTAAAGAGTATAACCGGACTCAGCAAAGGCTCTTATACGCCCTGTTCCGGCCGCCAACTTCTTACACTCACCGCTGGGTAAAGCGCATGCTGGACCAGAGCTTCAGCACGATCGACATCATGCAGGCAGCTCTGCAACTTGCTTTATACAACAAGGTGTACGGCATCGAAATCGACCATAGAACGCTTGCGCGCGTCTTAGGAATATCGAAAACTTCGCTTTATCGAACCTACGGGCGTGGCGCGGTTAGAGCGGCTTTGACCCAGGCGCAGTCCAATGCGGATTCAACAACTCAAGTTGATCGTCAGGACGAGATTCTTCACCAGCACCCTGCGATGGAATCGGAGACGGATCGTCCCCGGCCATCCCTGGCCGTCGTGCTGCGATTGTTTTTCGGGGAGGATAGCGACCGTGAGGAATCATTCAGCGAGTTCCGCAAGACAATTGATGACGTGCCATTTCAGACAATTTACGACGCTGCCTCTGCGTTACGAGACGCCGGAAAGCCCCTCAATTACGGAAGCATCAAGCGATCTTTGCAACAACGAGGATTTGATTACTACAACCCGGCAGAGTTCGACCGTGCTATCAGTGCGAGTTCCGCAAGACAATTGATGACGTGCCATTTCAGACAATTTACGAC
>DATDFM010000189.1:0-12302 GCA_036522635.1 Candidatus Udaeobacter sp.
GTGGTTTGGTGTGCAGCGACGCTGGTTGTAGTGATTTAACGTCGACGTCTAGCCGGCCGGCATTGCTACGGCTGGTGGCCCACGCTAGTGCAAAGCTTGACACCAAAATCAACGCTGCCGCGATTATCCTCGCCATCCAGATCGCAACCCGTGCGAATCTGCCTGTATTTCTGTTTTTGACCCCTGAGTTCATATAGTTCATCCCTCCGACCGCATATTGAATCGCACGCGCCAGAGCGTTCACGCGTCAGACATACATTCGCAACGACGGATTCTAAACGTCCGAACTCTTCGTCGTTTGAGTTGCCAGACTGTGACGCTGCCTTACAAAATGACAGCCATGTCGGCTTACGAACCAACTTCCAGGCGGCCGATCGCGGCAGTGTTCCGGCAAACTGCACCCGCTGCTACGCGGTTCTGCGTGCGCAACGGAGTTCACCCGGATGCGATTTCATATTTATCGATCGTAGCGGCGCTGATCGGCGCCATTTGTTTTTGGAAATCAGGAACGAGACCCTGGCTACTTATCGTCGCGCCGCTTTTTTGTTATTTGCGGCTCTGGTTGAACATGCTCGACGGCATGGTCGCTTTTGCGGCAGGAAAGACGAGCCGCCGTGGTGAAATCCTGAACGATCTGCCCGATCGCATTTCCGATGTCGTGATTTTCGTTGGAGTTGCGCACAGCGGGTTAATGAATCCGTTGATCGGATATTGGGTGGCAATCCTCGCTGTGCTCACGTCGTACGTCGGTCTATTCGGGCAAGCCCTCGGCGTCCAACGTCAGTTTGGAGGGGTGATGTCGAAGCCCTGGCGCATGGTCGCCCTCCACGTCGGTTCATGGCTCACGTTTTTTCTCGCACCACAATCATTCGCGAGCTTCACGATTTTGGATTGGACCTGTCTTGTCATCATTGCTGGTTGCATCGAAACGATCGTTGTTCGCTTGAAACACATCACCACTGCGCTGCAAGATAGGCGTTGATGTCGCCGCAGATCGCGCTGCACGATCCTGTTTTTCGTGCCTACTTCTGGATCGTTTTGATTTCGCTGGCGATCGGCGGCGTGGTGCTCGGCTTTCTGCGATTGATTTTGAAAAAGGAAACGGCGTCTATGTTCAAAACGTATCGGTCGTGGATCTTCATCGCAGGTATCGGTTTCATCGTTGTTTTTCTCGGGCGAATTCCAACGATCACTGGCGTCACGTTGCTTGCGATCTACGCTTTCAAGGAATTCGGGCGCGCATCGGGACTCTGTCGTGACTCGTATATGACCGGTGCGGTTTATGCCGGAATCATTACTGTCGGAGTTGCTTCGATAGTTTCGGATCCGCGTGGCGAACAACAGGGCACGGGTTGGTACGGATTGTTCGTCGCCCTGCCAGCGTTCGCGATCGCATTAATTCTGATGATTCCGATTTTGCGCAATCGCGCTCGCGGGGAGCTGCAATGCATATCGCTCGCCATTATTGGCTTTATTTACATTGGCTGGATGTTCGGTCACCTCGGATTTATGGCGAACGTTCGCAACGCCTACGGCTTGATTTGCTACATTATTTTCGCCACTGCCTTGACTGACGTTGCGGCATTTACTTTCGGGAAAATGTTCGGCCGGCATTCGTTGCGAAGCGAAATTAGTCCAAACAAAACCTGGGAAGGCGCGCTCGCAGCATTCGCTGTCGCTATGATTTTGCCGTGGCTTTTTCGGTTCTCGTTTCCATTTTTTGGCCCATGGCAATTATTCTTAACCGGCTTGATCGTTGGAATTGGTGGACAACTTGGGGACCTTTCAATTAGCGTGATCAAACGCGACATCGGGACCAAAGACATGGGCGCAACTATTCCCGGCCACGGCGGAATTTTGGACCGAATCGACAGTTTGATGTACGCAGCGCCATTATTCATGTACATGGCTGCGTATTATTATCCGCTCCGATGAAAAGTTGGGTTCACGATTCGGTGCGCGATCTCGACCAAGCGCCGGCCGACCGTTTTTGGCAGTTTCCGCGTGAGCCTGACATGGTTGTTCATGGGTTGCGCTCGTTTAGCGCGTTGATCATTCGAGGTCTGTTGCGCATCTACAACCATTTCGAAATTGCCGGGCACGAAAATCTTCGGACTAACCGATCGCTTGTTATGGTCGCGAATCATTGCAGTCACCTCGACACACTTTGTCTGCTCGCCGCGTTGCCGCTGCCCAAGTTACACCGTGCATTTCCAGCCGCGGCATCTGATTATTTCTTCCAAAGCGTCCCGCGACTTTGGGCTGCTGAGATACTCGTGAACGCGCTGCCGTTTGCGAGACAAACGCGCGTTCGACAAAGCTTGTCGCTTTGCCGGGAATTGCTCGCTAATCCAGGAACCATCCTCATTATTTTTCCGGAAGGCACGCGATCGACAACCGGCGAAGTGGGTAAATTCAAATCTGGAATCGGCGCTCTTGTGGCAGGACGCGACGTCGCCGTTGCCCCGTGCTTCATCGATGGATCATTTCAAGCCTGGCCCAAAGGCAAACGATTTCCGCGCCCTCGAAAACTTCGATTGGTCGTCGGAACGCCGCGCAATTATTACGATCGTGGGAGGGATAAGAATGATATCTGTGCGATTGCCGCCGAACTACGCGACGCGGTGAACGAATTGCGCCCGCCAAATGGAACGCGTTGAAAGAACCTTCGCCAGTTGGGACGGTGCTGAGCTGTTCTTCCGCGCGTGGATCCCAAATGATGCAACGAACAAAGCCCTTCTGCTTTTTCATCGTGGTCACGAGCATTCCGGACGTTGGCAGGAAACGGTCGACTCGTTAGGCTTTGATGGTGTCGCAATCTTCGCGTGGGACGCGCGCGGTCACGGACGGTCGCCGGGAGAGCGCGGCGCGGCAAAAAGCCTTCAGGATGTAGTTAAGGATGTGGACGCCTTTGCGCGTCATGTCTCGGATAACTTCGGCATCCCAATCGAAAACATGATTGTGCTCGCGCACAGTCTCGCCGCCGTCACCGTCACAGCATGGGTCCACGATTACGCCCCGCCGATACGCGCGATGATTTTGGCGACTGCCGCGTTTCATGTGAAGCTCTATGTGCCATTCGCTATTCCGTCGCTCCGAATTCTTCGACCGCGGTTTGTAAAGAGCTACGTGAAATCGAAAATGCTCACGCACGATCGTGAACAAGCCGCTCTGTACGACTCCGATCGGCTCATCTTCCGGCAAATCGCGGTAAACGTGCTTCTCGACCTCCACGATACTGCCAAACGGTTGGTTGCCGATGCCGGCGCAATTCAAACGCCGACGCTGATGATCGCCGCGGGAAAGGATTGGGTTGTGAGTCTCAAGGCGCAGCAAGAGTTTTTCGATCGCCTTTCGTCAAGTGACAAGCGCTTCGAGATTTTCCCGGACGCTTATCACGCGATTTTTCACGAAACGGATCGTCGCGATGTTATCGGAATTGTCCGCGAGTTCGTTCGAGATTGCTTCGCGAAACCGGCAGCCGCGCCTTCGCTTTTAGATGCCGATAGAACGGGATACACGGCTCAGGAACATGAATGCTTAAAAAACAACGGCAGTGGAAGGTTTGCAGTTGCGCGTGCCGGGCTGAAAGTTGCCGGTCGATTAAGTCGGGGCATTGAGATCGGTTGGCGCTCCGGTTTCGATTCTGGTCTTTCGCTCGATTATGTTTATAAGAACGACCCGACCGGCTGGAGTCCCCTGGGTCGGCTTATCGACAAATCGTACCTGAATAGCATTGGTTGGCGCGGTATCCGACAACGCAAAGAAAATCTGAACAAAAGTTTGCGCGATCTAATTCTGAAAGTGCATCGCGAGAGCGGTGCGGTACGGATTCTCGATGTCGCCGCAGGCGTGGGCCGTTACGTGATCGAGACGATCCGCGACATCTCAGAGATTCCGATTGCTGCCATCCTTTGCGATTATAAACAGGAAAATGTCGATGCCATGCGCGCTCTGGCCGATGAGCTAAATGTTAATGGCGCGGTGATCGCGCGCCGAGGCGACGCGTTTGATCGAGACGCTCTAGCCAAAATTCAACCGCGCGCGACGATTGGAATCGTTTCAGGCCTGTATGAATTGATTCCGTCAAACGAGTCGGTCATGAATTCATTGCGCGGCCTGGCGGACGCGATCGAGCCTGGTGGTTACCTCATTTACACGAATCAACCCTGGCATCCGCAGCTCGAATTCATAGCGCACGTTCTTGTTAACAGGGAAGGGGAGCGCTGGATTATGCGGCGGCGAACGACGGCCGAAATGGATGAGCTCGTGCGCGTCGCCGGCTTCGAAAAGGTCGATATGGAAATCGATCAGTGGGGAATGTTCACGGTTTCTGTCGCACGTCGTGCCAGTTAACCGTCGCAAGGCGCTGGTCGTTTCGGTCCGATTGTCGGTCCTTTTCCTGATGGTTTACGGCGGCTGCAACTGGATCACGGCGCATCGTACGGATGTCGGCACGTTTTATTGTGAATGGGAACGCAAGATCCCGTTCGTGCCGTTTTTTGTTCTGCCCTACATGTCGATCGATCTTTTCTTTGTTGTTGCGCCATTTCTTTCTCGGACCGATCGCGAATTGGCCGTTTTAGCAAAACGAATCACGGCGGCGATTGTGGTCGCCGGGATTTGTTTTCTCTGGTTTCCGTTACGGTTTGCTTTTTCGCGACCACACGTTCATGGCTGGCTCGGTGCGCTCTTCGATTGGTTTCGCGGAATGGATGCGCCGTACAATCTGCTTCCATCACTTCACGCGGCGTTCACGTTAATCCTTTGCGACATTTATTTTCGTCACACGCGCAGTTTCACTCGCGTCGCGATTATGATCTGGTTCGTTCTGATCGCGTTATCGCCGGTTCTTACGTATCAGCATCACTTGATCGATATTGTCGGCGGCTTTGTCTTAGCGGGATATTGCTTCTATCTGTTTCGTGAGAGTACGCCGGCTCTGCCAATTATTGCGAATTGTCGTATTGGTTCGTATTACGCAGCCGCAGCAGCGGTTGTCTTAATCACAGGCGCGGTTCTTTGGCCCTGGGGAGTCCTGCTGATTTGGGCAGCGATCGCTCTAGGCATCGTGGCCATCGCATATTTCGGAGTAGGCCCGATCGTTTTTCACAAGACTGATGGAAAGTTGCCGTGGAGCACCTGGTTTGTCTTGGCGCCTTGTCTACTCGGTCAATATTTGTCGTTGCTGTATTACCGCCGCCAATGTCGATCCTGGGACAAAGTCACACCAGAAATCTGGATTGGCGGCAAACTGGGCTCCAGGGCTGCCAAAAAGGCTGTGTGCTCAGGAGTTGTATCTGTCCTTGATTTGAGCGCTGAACTTTCCGAAACGAAACCGTTTCGCAGAATCAATTATCGAAATATTCCCGTCCTGGACCTGACTGCTCCCACGCAGTCGCAACTTGTAGAGATGAGTGAATTCATCTGCAACCACTCTCAAAACGGCGCCGTGTATGTTCACTGTAAGGTTGGTTATTCGCGAAGTGCAGCTGCGATATCGGCTTATTTATTGATGAGTGGGAAGGTGGAGACCGCGGAAGAGGCATTCGCGATGATTCGTCACGTCCGACCGTCTGTTGTTATTCGGCCCGAGGTGCTGTCCGCTTTGTCTGAATTCGAACGAGTTCGTCCTTCTCCAAGTGGCACGACTGTTTTGTTCTCGCGCTGAATCGCGGCAATGTCTCATAATCGCAACGATTTATGAATTATAACGAACTGATTCAACTTTACTTCGAGCGTTCAACCGCAATGCAGCAATACTGGAATCTCTACGTCATTATCGTCGGCGGCGTTCTGGCGTTTTCCTCACTTCGTAAACAACCAGCTGCGATTACTACCGTGTTGGTGTGCATCTTATTCGCCCTGTTTGCCTACAACAATCTCGATGCGATGAAAGACACGACGGCGCAACGCTTCGCGACGCTTGAAGCGATCAAACAATTCGATTCTGGCGCAGGCGCTGGTTCTCCTTCGAAGCAAGTGCGCGATCTGCTCGAGCCGACGCTTACCCCTGCGACTTATAACAGTGTGCGCACAACACACGTGATTAGTGACATTCTTACCATCGCTGCGCTTTGCGCGATGGAATTGCGGCGGCGAAGAATGAGAAGCACAATGCCCGCGCAATAAATCGGGCGCGACTACGGCAGGCGCCGCAGGATCTCCACACCTTTCGCAACAGGCTGTGCTCCCGCCTGGTTCATGACGATGAAGATGGCTGCGTCTTTCGTTGGACAAATTGCGATCCCGCTGCCGAATCCTGCCGTTCCTCCGTTCTTCAAAATCACAAGATCGCCTCCGCGGACATCGTTCACCCAGGCCATGGCCTGCTTGTTTCCGTTCGGCATCGTGAAGATCGGCTTCTGGGCCAGCCCCATCGCGGCAGTCAATTCAGCAGAAACCGGTTTCCCATTCACTTCACTATGGCCGAGATAGGCCTCGCCAAAGCTGATCATGTCGTGTGCCGTTGAACGCAATCCGCCGGCAGCATACCAGGCGTAAACAGGCCAGCGTGGCGCATTTTGGCCACCGCGGTTATGTCCTTGTGCCAGGCGCCGCTGCTGTTCAGGCGTGGGTCGCAGCGTTGTATCGTTCATATCGAGCGCTTGGCGAATTTCGGAATTCAGCTGTTCTTCCCAGGTCTTACCGGTGGCCGTCGCGACCAGGTAGCTGAGCAGCCCGATTCCGGCATTGGAGTACTTATACGGCGCAGGCAATCGAGTTTTCGGTTCGTAGTTTGAAGCCCAGGTGAGAAAGTCTCTCACGGTGTAGTGCTCGATGCCCCGCTGTTCGAGCCCGCGCGGCAGATTGGTGGGATCGTCTGACATTCCCGAAGTGAAGTCCGCCAACTCCAGCGGTGTAAGCTGCTGCGCGCGGAGTCTGTAGCCTTCGGGCATGTACTTTTGTGCGGGAGCATCAGGCACGATTTGGTTGCGGTTAATGGCCAGCGCAAACAGCGTGGTGGTGAATGTTTTAGTGCAGGAGCCGATCTCCACTAGTGTGTCGGGTCTGAACGGCGCGCCTGCGCCGGTCGCCTTACCATATGGGAAGAAGTAGCGATGGCCGTGCAATGAAAGTGCGACGATCGCTCCCAGGTCACGAGATCTCCGCCATTGCTGGCCGCGGCGCTCGGTGTGTTGTCCTTCGGCAAGGTACGGTTGCATGATGCCGTCGACCAATCGTTTGACTCCTGCTTCGTTGTCACCTGTGTTCGACTGTGAATCGGGACCGGTGGCAGTGGACGTTTCCTGCGCGACAACGTTAACCGTCGCTAAAACAGTGACTGTCACGATCCAAGCGAAACGAGTAGCGGTACGAACCATAATGTTCTTCGGTGGCTGGCGAACGTTCGCACGTTGGATCAATGGCTGGCCAATTCCAAACGCCATCCGCTTTACAGCTCTTATTGATTGTTCAAGACGGTTTGCGGTGCGGATTTACTGAGTTCCAATTCCGCGCTCACTCTGTTTAGGCCGGCGGTAAGAGTGTCAATTTGCTTCTGCTGCTGCGCGATGGTCGCTTCTTGTCTTTCTATTCTGGATTCCTGGTTCTCGACCCTGCGATGCTCTTTCAAAAACTCATTTAGCAACATCGCGTTCACGGCTTCGTAGCGGACGGTATATGGTTTTCCGTCGGGACCGAAGATCACAAGGTCGGGATTCACCCGCGCAACTTCCTCCGCGATTAAGCCAAAGTTCGGTGTGCTGTCCTTGTGAATCTTATAACGAAAACTAACAGGTTTGAGCGATAAGATTGACTCACTTGCTTTCTCAATGGGCTTGATGTCAGTCTTGTATCGACGCGACGAGCTTTCGGTTCCGAGTTGACCAGCGGAGTCGATCCGCACTGGAATCGCGTCGTTGTTGATCGTTGTCACGCCGCGAATGTTGCCGATAAAGCAAGTATCGGGCGTGTTGGCTCCTGCGACGTTGGCGCCGATGCAGATAACATTACTGGCACCGGAGATGTTACTGCCGGCGTTAACGCCGACGGCCGTGTTGCGGTTGCCCTCGAAGTTGTTGAACAGCGCTTGAAAACCAACGGCGGTATTATCGTTCACGCTTGATTCGCCCTTCGCTCCGGAGAGTGCGGAATAACCAATGGCAGTGTTACGGGCGCCACTCACGTTGCTAAAAAGCGCGAACCCTCCGGTGGCCGTATTAAAGCTCCCGCAGTCATTGTTCCCGCAGTTATTGTCATTGTAATAGAGTGCCTGCCAACCAACGGCAGTGTTTGAATTGCCATCAACGTTGGAATAGAGCGCCTGAGCACCAACGGCCGTGTTGAAGTACGCTACGTTATCCCCGAGATAATCATTGGTCGCCAGCGCGAGATCACCAATGGCAGTGTTGTTACCGGCGTGAACGTTCTGTGCGAGTGCCTGGTTTCCTACAGCGTTATTGAAAGATCCGTCCATGTTGAAATAGAGCGCGAAGGCACCCAGCGCATTGTTGTAACTACCTGTGGTGTTGTAGAGCAGCGCTTGGTATCCGTTGGCTACGTTCTCAAACCCGGAAAAATTATTCAACATCGCTGCCGTGCCAACGGCAGTGTTCGCGTCCCCGATATTAAGGCACAGCGCTCCGGCGCCAAGACCAGTGTTGAAACTGTTACTATCCGTATTGGAGAGAGAATACCAGCCAACTGCTGTATTTCCGACTCCAGTAGTGAGAAACTCAAGCGCATTGCATCCTTCCGCAGTTGTGAACAAGGAATAGCACCCGTCCGGTGCCGGAGTGACTGCTCGCGCTTCTATTGAAAGCCCAGAGCAGGCCAACACCACTAACCTAGCTATGAGTGTTATTCTGCGATTCTTCATGATTTATTTTCCTTTGTTGGTTTAATGTTCGTGAACTTTCAGCTGGGGCCCACATGTATGGAATGATTTCGTCGCTGGTCGCAGTGTTAGTCCCTCGGGGCACAGTCGGCGAACCTGAACGAGCCTATCCTCGTATGCCAGTCGTTAGGCGTGCTAATCATCGGATAGTAGGTCCCCGTATACCAAAACGTACAGTCGTCAGTCGGATCGATCGTCATTTGGCTGTAGTCTCCGAACTCCACGTCGTGGCGCTGGACATCGTCGCCTTCGATTAGCGATATATCACCACTGGGGAACGCGCCCAACGGGTCGGTAGGCCGCCGGCCCGCATAGTGTAGCGAGGGATACACATTGTGCCCCGAAACACCGAAGCCAAGCGCAATGTTTCCATTTACGTCCATGGCGATGCTTCCAAGCCACCGGTCATTGGCATCGGGCGCATATGTACCCTGCTGATAGATTTCCCACGGGCCATGTGTTCGCTCTCCTGCTGGCTTGCGCAGCTCATACCAGCGGATGCCAGCGTGATCGTGCGAAGGATCGCCATCGGCAGCTACGGTGTGATTGAATAACAGCGTTTGGTAAGTGCCGAAATTGCGGTAGACCAGTCGCTGCATCATGTAGCCATAAGAAAGTGAATCGAGTTTGTCAGTAACTCCCGGCTGCTTGATACAGTTTCCGCTTGCGCAGACCTCGCTGTTGAATGGCTCGGGTATAAGGCTGGCAGTCGGGATCAATGTCGAAGAGGAAGGCGAGTTCCAGTCCACGTGGAACTCGTAGACCTGAAGTCGCCCCGCAGGGAAACCGAAATTCGAATCCTGCACTTGCACCACGTACTCGGGTGTATGAGTGGGCGGCAATCTCCTGCCATCGAGGTCCGCCGCCAGCATATGGCTGTGGGTGATTTGCAACGGGCTTCGCGGAGCTGGCAGAAAGAAGGTGACGGACCGCGGCGCCGGATTGCCGGCTAGCATAGCCGCGCGCTCAAATGCGGAAATCGTATTGCCCAATCCGGTGAAGATCCTGTTAGGATCCGCAACTGCATAGTAAGCATCCGGAAAGACACTGATTTTGGGATAGTCATTGAAAAACCCAAACAACCCATTGGCAACATTGTTGACCTCGAAAGCGTACTGATCATACCTTCCCGTCGGGTCCGAGGTCTGCGAAATGGCCACGCAGAGGCCATCACCAAGATTGCCACCTTGCAGTCCCCAGCCTGGAACACTGATGATCCATCGGTTGGCATAGCGATCAAATCGTACGACGGCGTCCGTCGCGTAGTCCCCCACAAACCCTCCACAATCAGGCTGGTTCTCCCAGAATCTCGTGCTGCTGACCGGGCCCGCCAGCATGTTACCCTGTTTGTCATAGACGGCGACCGCAGTATTGACCACCTGGACGTAATGGTCGAATCCCACAGCTCCACTGTCATCCGAGGCAACGCCGCTTCTGGAGCAGTTGCCGTGGACTAACTCCCCAACATGAAGGCCTTCAAAACTCACGATCGGATCTGAAAGGAAATTCCCGGTCGGCCCGTCGTTGCCACCAGAGATGACCGCACGAGTTTCCATTGGGCAAGTGACCATGTCCCTCAGCCGCATTGATACGGAATGCGAGTGCGCCGCTCGCACGGTCATGATAGAGCCGGGGGGAAGCTGGGCGTTCGCTAAGTCGACACATAGCTCAAAAGTGAGAGCCATGAGAACGGGAACCAGAAATGGTTTCATAGGAAGAGTGGAAGCTGTTGCTGTCGCGGAGCGTTGCAAAACTTTCGTGGCACTGTCGAGCTTAAAGCGCTGAATCGGCCGTGCCGCGGGTCGGCGTACTTCTTGCCCGGTTTTAGTCCCTGCTGTGGCAGTCCGCGAATCTGAATGATCCGATTCGCGTGTGCCAGTCGTAGTCTCTTGTTGTCGCCTGATAGTAGGTTCCCGTGTACCAGAAGGTGCAGTCATCAACCGGATCAATGGTCATCTGGCTGTAATCTCCGAAATTGAATTCGTGCAACTGGGCCCCACCGCCGTCGATCAGCGATTTCTCGCCCAGTGGCAATGTGCCCAATGGGTCGGTTGGCCGGCGCCCAGCGTAGTGAAGTGAAGGATACACATCGTGGCCTGAAACGCCGAAGCCAAGCGCGATATTTCCGTTTACATCCATGGCAATGCTGCCCAGCCAGCGGTCATCGGCGTCCGGTGCGTAGGTTCCCTGTTGATAAATTTCCCACGGCCCGTGTGTTCGCCCTATTGGCTTGCGCAGTTCGTACCAGCGAATGCCCGCGTGATCGTGCGAGGGATCGCGATCCGCGGCCACGGTGTGATTGAACAATAGCGTCTGGTACGTGCCGAAATTGCGATACGTCAGTCGCTGCATCATGTAGCCGTAGGAGAGTGAATCAAGTCTGTTATTAGTTCCCTGCTGTTTGATACAGGCCTGATCCGTGCAGGCATTGGAGTTAAACGGTTCAGGCATAAGGCTGGCAGTCGGGATCAATGTCGAAGATGAAGGCGAGTTCCAGTCCACGTGGAATTCGTAAACCTGAAGTCGGCCCGCAGGAAAACCAAGGTTGGAATCCTGAATTTGCACTACGTACTCCGGCGTATGGCTTGGAGGCAATCTCCTACCTTCCAGGTCGGCGGCGAGCATGTGGCTGTAGGTGATTTGCAGCGGACTGCGTGGAGCCGGCAGAAAGAAAGTCACGAACTGCGGCATTGGATTTCCGGCTAGCATGGCCGTTCGCTCGAACGCAGAGATGGTATTGCCAATTCCGGTGAAGATCCTGTTGGGATCACCCGTCGCGTAGTAAGCGTCTGAAAACACACTGGGCTTGGGATAGTCGTTGAGGAACCCATACAGGCCATTCGCGATGTTGTTTACCTGGAAGGCATACTGATCGTACTTCCCGGTCGGATCCGAAGTTTGGGAGACGGCCACGCACAAGTCCTGGCAGAATGGTCCCGCCCCTGGACCGGTAATGACCCACCGATTGGCATACCGGTCGAACCGTACGACTTCATCGGCAAAAGTGTCTATCTTACAATCAGGCTGATTCTCCCAGAATGTCGTCTGGCCGATCGGTCCAGCGAGTACATTGCCCGATTTGTCGTACACGACAATGGCGTTATTGACCGTTTGCACGTAGTAGTTGGTCCCCACCGCGCCACTGTCATCCGATGCGGCTACTTCCGGAAAATAGGAGCAACCATGGTGCAACTCGTGGAGACGAAGCCCTTCGAAGCTCACAATAGGATCTGAGAGCGGGTTATTGCCCGATGCGGTTTTGACAGCGCCCCGGGCGGGACCGATTAAGCCGCCGGGGCAGGGGGTCATGTCACTGAGCAGTCTCGACACCGAATGCGAGCTGGCGGTTCCGACCGTCATGATCGAGCCAGGCGGAAGTTGGGCGTCCGCTGAATCGAGAAATGTGCCGATAGCGAGGACTGCGAATGGAGCGACGACAAATAGTTTCACGGAAATGAAGTGG
>DATDFM010000190.1:0-3830 GCA_036522635.1 Candidatus Udaeobacter sp.
CCTGCTCGACAAAAAGGGCGAACCGCATTTGACTGACTTCGGCCTTGCCCGCTTGGTTGAATCTGAGAGCACCGTTACGCGCACCGTGGAGGTACTCGGCACGCCCAGTTACATGGCGCCGGAACAGGCAGGTGGAAATAACATCAAGTTAACTCGTGCTACAGATGTGTATGGGGTCGGCGCAGTATTCTACTACCTTCTCACGGGCCATCCGCCTTTCGCGGGAGGTACAACCTACGAGACCATCAAGTTACTTTTGGAAACCGAGCCGCGACCGCCGCGTCTCTGGAATGCAAAGGTAGATCGCGATCTTTCCACTATCTGCCAGAAGTGCCTCGAGAAAAATCCAGAACGTCGGTACTCCTCTGCTTCAGCAGTTGCCGACGACCTTGAACACTGGTTAAAGCACGAACCAATCCAAGCCAGGCCAAGCGGACTTCTTAGTCGAGCTAAGAAATGGCTTCAACGAAATCCAACGATTGCCGCAGTGGCCGCGTTATCCGTCGCCCTTGTAGCAGCGATCAGTGTTATCCTTTGGAAAAGCGAGTTATTTCACCATCCGTCAACAGCTGGCATCGCGGTATTGCCATTTGAGAATCTGAGTAACGACATAGAAGACGCATCTTTCGCCGATGGAGTCCAGGACGACCTCCTGACCAAGCTGGCGAAGATTGCCTCTCTCAAGGTGATCAGCCGCACGAGTGTGATGGACTATCGCGGCAAACAAAACACGCGCGAGATCGCGAATGCTTTGGGTGTTTCCCATGTGCTGGAAGGCAGCGTGCGGAAGACCGGCGCCTGGCTCCACGTGAACGCCCAGTTGATCGATGCGCGCACCGATTCTCACGTTTGGGCCGAAGAATACGATCGTGACGTGAAAGACATGTTTACTGTCCAAAGCGAGATTGCGCAAAAGGTCGCCGCGCAGCTTCACACCAAAATCTCGCCCGCTGAAAGGCAAGCAATTGAACGCCCCCCGACGGCCGATCTTACCGCCTTCGATCTTTACAGCCGCGCCAAGAATCTTGTGGTGACATCAAGCTCTAGCAGTACCGCGAAAGCGAAGCTATTAGAGGCAGCCAACCTTCTAAATCAGGCTGTCGCGCATGATCCATCTTTTTTGCAGGCGTACTGCCAACTCGCCTCCACGCAGAATCAACTTTATTTCTTTGGGGACGACCACACGCCTGGCCGGCTAAGGCTGGCGGAGGCTGCGGTTGAGGCGGCGTTTCATCAGCGTCCCGACGCGGCTGAAGCACACCTCGCGCGCGCGGAGACGCTTTATTATGGATACCTCGACTATGACAAGGCTGTAGCTGAGCTCGACATGGCACGCCACACTCTGCCAAACGAACCTCGATTGTTCGAGCTCAAGGGTTACATCGAGAGGCGTCGAGGCCATTGGGAAGAATGCACACGCAACCTCCAGCGTGCGATTGATCTCGACCCACGCAATGTGGACCTGCTGCAACAGATCGCCTTGAGTTATGGTCACCTCCGCAGGTATTCCGACGAAAAGGCGGTGTTCGATCGCGTGTTGGCTATTGAACCGAACGACATCGAAACAGAGGTAGAAAGCGCACTCGTGGAATTGGATTGGAAAGCCGATACCAGGCCTTTGCATCAAACCATTAATTCAATCCGCGCCACGAATCCCAGCGCCATGCCTGACATTGCCGTCGGTTGGCTTATTTGTGCGCTTTCCGAACGCGACGACGCTTCTATAAAGGATGCCTTGGCGGCATCAAGCGGGTTTCCACTAAGCTCAGATATCGTCCAATTCAGTCGTCCATTCATGGAAGGTCTGATCGCTTCCATGGCAAACGACGATGCCAAAGCTCGTTCAGCGTTCACCGCGGCGCGTGTCGAGCAGGAGAAAATCGTTGAAGCGCAGCCAAACTACGGCCCGCCATTGTGCGTGCTCGGCTTAATTGACGCCGCTCTTGGCCGAAAACAGGAAGCCTTGGACGAAGGCCGACGTGCAGTCGAACTGTTGCCAGCGGAAAAGGATGCGATCAATGGCCCTGGAATGGTTCAGTATTTCGCCATGATCGCTGCATGGGTAGGCGACGAAGATCTCGCCTGCAAACAACTTGCGACCGCCATCACTAGTCCCGGCGCCCCCAGCTACGGGCAATTGAAACTGATTCCTTTTTGGGATCCCTTGCGCGGCCACCCGTGTTTCGAACGGATAGTTGCCTCTTTGGCACCGAAATAACTCCCAGTGAACATACGCAGCTCGCGTGTTAGTTTGAGAGTCTGGGCGTCGCCTCCCGCCCGTTGCGGCGATGAATTGCCGGGAGAGGTCTGAATGGAAACCAACGAAGACAACAAAGCCTCAGCTTCGCGAGATCAGCACTCTTGTTTCGTTTGTTATCGCCCGGTTTAACAGTCCTTTCATTATTCTTCTATTTTGTTGCCTGCCTCGTCAGTGATCGAGACGTAATTCTGATTGTTTAAGTTTTATACGTTTTCGGGCGTAACGCGTCGGAAACTTTTACGAAGTACCTCAGTGGAAGGCACAGAAGTGACTTCTCAAGGAACTGATCAGACACGGCAAAAAACGGGAGAACAAACATGAAAGCTTCAAATACTCACCTGCGGAAGTCATGCGACACGTGGATTCTACCAATGATGGTGTTCGTTTCCGTCGGGCTTCTGATCGCAGTCGGCGTCGCCAGCTTTGGTTTTTCCTCAAGAGCTCAGGCCACCAACACCCCGACCCCCGATCCGGCGCTGACGGGACATTTTGGCCGGATGTTCCGTAACTTGCCACCGTTCGCTCCGCCAACGGATGCCGTTCGCGACGCTCTGATGCAGCTTGGTCAACCGGGAGGGATCATGGATGCGAACGACGACCTGGCAGCAGGTCCTGAGGCATTGATAACCGATCCCAACCTCAGTCTAATCAATCGGAACAATCCAGCAGATACTGCCGGCGTTACTTTTTTGGGTCAGTTCATTGATCACGATATGACCTTCGACCAAAGGTCCCGGCTCGGATTCCCTACTCAGCCCATCATTACGCAAAACGCTCGGACTTGCTTTTTTGACCTGGACTCGGTTTACGCTGGCGGACCGGGTGGTAACCCGGAGTTATTCGATCCGAATGATCCAATCAAATTCGTGGTCGAAAGCGGTGGTCAGTTTGAGGATTTGCCGCGAGATCCAATTAATCACGTGGCGATTATCGGCGATCCGCGAAACGACGAGAACATGATGATTGGCGGTCTGCACGCGGCCGTCCTGTTGTTTCATAACCATGCCGTTGAACTCATTCGATCACAGAATCCTGGTATTCCCGACAATGAGGCGTATCTGCAAGCGCGTCGTCTGACGGTGTGGCATTACGAGTGGGTCATTCTTCACGAGTTTCTGCCACATGTGGTTCCGCAATGGGTGATAGATGATGTTCTAACAAATGGTCGCCACTTCTATAACCCGTTGCATAACCAGGCATTTATTCCGGTAGAGTTTCAGATTACCTACCGCTTTGGGCACAGCATGGTGCGGCCTTCCTACCGCGCCAATCTGCAGGGTGATAATGGACAGCCATTCTTCGGTATGATTTTTGATCCAGCGGGGGAGGGCAGCCCCGATCCGGTGGACCTGCGTGGAGGGGTCAGAGCGCCGAGGCGCTTTATCGGGTGGCAGACGTTTTTTGATTTTGGTGGAGTTTATAGTGCCGATGTACGTCCGAACAAAAGAATCGACACAATAGTATCAACGCCGCTGTTCCACCTTCCGCTGGGGACGATATTCAACGGCATGCCGCCAGATTCGCTGATGCAGCGCAATTTACTGCGGTGTTTGACCTGGCAGCTTCCCTC
>DATDFM010000191.1:0-7146 GCA_036522635.1 Candidatus Udaeobacter sp.
TGAACTGCGCCGGCTTCGGAGCATCGGTCACATCGAAGAAATCCTCCCGCTTACCCATGCCGTCCTTCAAAGACGTGTAGATTTTTCGCAAGATGACAAGCTCCTGCTCAATGCAGGCGTCCAGCTTGTGCTGAAGTTTCCGCTCGATCATGTCCACCGAGACACCATGTTCAGCGAAAGCAGTGGCCATCTTTCGAACGCGATCGGTTAATGGCTCAGTGTGGCCAGATTTCAAAGTGCGTTCGCACTGTTCAATCGCTGAATCGATGATGTCGCGTGGGATTATTGCCTCAAGACAGGCGCGCTTGCGACGTGCTGCAAAATTCGCCACCAACTCGTATTGATCGCGGGGGTCATCAAGTTTCACCACCTCGCCGTTTTTCAAATGCCTCTCATGTCGCACCGTGAAAATTTTCGAGTCGTAAGTATTCGTCTCAAGATCCCAAGCAAAACTTTGTACCCGGCTTTCACCGTTTTCATTTTCCAATTCAACGACACCCGATTGCACATTTCCCCATCCCTGTGCCACGACTTCCAAAAGCCGAATAGATGCGCCAGTGATTTGCTGCCCACCACGCGAATAGAGGTACGTCGCTTCCTCTGCCAAAGACCTCCGTTTGCAGGCTTCGATGATTCTTTGAAAAGAGGCGTGTTGATCGCGTGGGAACTTCTTGGCCACGACTAAAGCGGCTTGGATTTCCTGCGCCGCCTTAGTTTGTGCCACTTGAACGGCTGCATTGCCCTCAGCGGCTGCCAAGGCGAATGGATTCGATTCATTGCTCATATTTTTGTAGTTGTTTAGTGCGTTCTCTCTGCTCTTTCAATCTCCAACGCCTTCTTCTGCAGATCCGACAATCCCGCGTTCCGTCAGCATTGAAAACCAGATTCTCTCCTTCGAATGGATGACCATACTTGCAGTGCGTTTGCCGCTTCTTTTTGGCGTAAGGACTCTCTCCTCGAAGCAAGTTTTCGGCGTGAGTGACTGGCTCCAAGTGGTACGGATTCCAACACGCCGGCATTCGGCACTTGTGATCCAATTCGAGTCCGTCTGGAACCGGGCCGATGAACAATTCGTAGGACACGATATGGGTATATTGGGAAATTCCGAAAGCGCCCATTTGACCGTACCCAGCTTTTGATTTTCCACCAAGCCAATACCAACATCCAGTTGCGGTAATCAACGTTCGGCTGACCAGTTTGTTGTAAAGCTGCAGACGATATTGTTCATCAGCGTCAGCCATCGAATCGGGAACAAATTTGCGAACACCTTTGAATCGCCTGCTGCTTCTGGCTCGGTTGCTCATCTGTTCCGCAAATAATTCAACAGCCGGAATCAATGTGCAAGGAGAAAATATAAATCTTTTTATTGACTCGACGGATATTGCCGTTACTCTGACCCACCATGGCAGTCAAACAAATCCGGAAGAAGGATCAAAGGGTTCTTTCTCAATACAACATCGTCCTTCCCGCTGAACTGGACGACGTCATCAGCGCGTTGGCCGTCGATAAATCCCGGTCCCGTGTTTTGGCTGAAATCTGCGAGTCCTACCTCCGCCGCCGCCTCCAAAAGAACTCCGCATGACCACGGAACAGATCATGACCCGGGCGAACGCTGAGTTGGACAAGCTTGGAGAGAGAGTCCTGGTGGAACTGTCGCTCTCGGCACCGGGGGCGATGCAGTTAATCGCCCTCTGCCAGTTGGTTTTAAGGAATCCGCACCTCCCGGCAACCTCGCGCGACTTCGCCAAGCGGTTGACCGATACGCTTACTAAAGGCGTGCCGGAGGATTGCGTCGGGATGAAGACCTTGATCGAACTCGGATGGGATAGAACGCTCGACGGGCCTACCAACCAAACCCCTGGCGCTCCTCCGGGGGAAGATTCTCAGAAGCCCAACAAGTCCCCGAAGGTTTGAGCAAAGCAATCCATGGCAAATAACACCTGCAGCCAACGGTTGGGAACCCGGGCGGTCCGCATCGTCGTAAACTGCGATCCGCAATCGGACATCTTCGGCAAATCCGCATTCGCCGTCGCCATTCGGCGCGTGAGACCAGGCGCCCACGAAGAAGAGTCCAGAACATTTTGGCCAGGAGAGACGGCAGGCTGGCCGATCTTCGCTCCTCATCCAAGACCTCTTTCCACTCGGCGAAACGACTGAGCTTGAATCCAAGGATTCGTATCCGATGAAACATAAATGCCCGGTACCCGGCTGCCGATCGATGGTGCAACGCACCATGGCGATGTGTTTTACTCACTGGAGAATGGTCCCGAGCAACATTCAAAGCAAGATTTGGACAACGTGGCGAGCCTCCGACTGGCAGGCGCACGCGGAGGCGATGAAGCTGGCCATGGCTGCGATCAAAGAGAAAGGATAACTATGCCCCTGTTTCATGTTCAAGATAGTGATCGCCCTGGATGGGTGATTGCTGAAAATTTTGCCGAAGCCGTCCGGAAATGGGAGACTGCTGTTGCCAAGGAAAACGATGGCGACAAAGGCGAGCCGCCAAAAGGAGTCAGTCTGATTGCTGACGATGACGAAATCATCGTTGGTGAAAACTGGCTCGCGCCTTACGAGACGTGAAGATCCTGATCGCCATCGACCCCGGGAAGTCCGGAGGAATTGCCTATTCGCTGGGGACAACCTGCGTTTCGGCGATCCCCATGCCGGAGACTGACGGTGACGTCCTGGAGCACCTCCAAGCGATCATCGCGGAGGCGAACGGGGAGACGGTCCGCGCCGTCATTGAGGAAGTCGGCGGGTTCATGGGCGAGGATCAACCCGCTTCATCCGCTTTCAACTTCGGGTACCGGCACGGCCTCTGTGTCGGACTTCTTCAGGCCAGTAAGGTGAAGATCGAATTTGTTCGGCCGCAGAAGTGGCAGAAGATTTTCAGCCTGGGTAAATCCGGGCGCAGACACGCGCCGCCGGGCGCCAGCGAAGCGGAGCGCAAAGAGGTTCAGCGGCAGAATGCCCGGCTCAAAACCGAGTGGAAGAACAAGTTGAAAGAAACCGCGCAACAGCTTTTCCCCGGGATGAAGGTGACGCTAAGCACCTGTGATGCACTTTTATTAGTTGAGTACGGAAGACGTGCCTACGGCTTTTACGCGTAAATCTATGGGAACAGTCACAAAAATTTCGTGGACTGACCACACCTTCAATCCGTGGATTGGCTGCGCCAAGGTTTCCGCCGGCTGCACGAACTGCTATGCCGAGGAACTGATGGACAACCGCTACGGCCGCGTGCGCTGGGGAAAAGGTCAGCCACGCGATCGCACCAGTCCGGAAAACTGGAAGCTGCCGATTCGCTGGGACAATGACGCGCGCATCGGCGGGCCATCCCGCGTCCTGGTTTTCTGCGCGTCGCTGGCCGATTGGTTGGACGATGAGGCAGATGCAAATTGGCTGGGTGACTTGCTCGAGCTGATCGACAAAACGCCGAACTTGACCTGGCAGTTGCTGACCAAACGGCCGGAGAATTGGGAAAGCCGGCTGGCGATCGTCCAAGGGATCTCTCATGAGAAACACAATCGCGCGGCGGCGATCGCTGCGAAGTGGCTCAAGGGAACTCCGCCGCAAAACATCTGGATTGGCGCTAGCGCGGAGGACCAGAAGAACTACGACCTCCGGGCGCCGCGCCTGACCAGGATCCCGGCGCGCATCCGGTTCATCTCAGCAGAACCATTGCTCGGTCCGATTCGGTTCGGGCCGATGGTCGGCATTCACTGGGTAATTTTTGGCGGAGAGAGCGGTGCCAAAGCTCGATCCTGTGATGTGGAGTGGATCACCAAGGGGCTTCTTGAATGCCGCGAGGCTGGAGTTGCTCCTTTCGTGAAACAACTGGGTACACTGCCAGTTCACAGTGGATTCCGAGTGGCGGGTATAAAACACAAGAAGGGCGAAGAACCTTCTGAGTGGCCAAAACATCTTCGCCTGCGAGAATTCCCGCGATGAACGTTTACGCACCAGGCAAGAAATTCAACCATCTTACGATCATCAGGTGTGTTGGTGTTGCTCCCAATCGCAATAGGCGATGGGAAGTCCAGTGTGATTGTGGTGTTATCTTCGAAGTGGCCGGCGGGCATCTTGGATCAGGACATACCAAAAGTTGCGGCTGTATCAAAATGGCAAAGCCGTTCATCGAGCGATTGCCAGCAATCATGAACAAGATTTTACCGATGCCCAATGGTTGTTGGTTATGGACCGGTTGCACTAACAATCATGGCTACGGCACAGTGAGTGTAGGAAACCAATCGCAGTACGTTCATATTTTGATGTGGGAACATTTTAACGGGCCAGTGCCTGAAGGATTGGAGCTAGATCACCTTTGCAGAACTCCGGCCTGTTGCAATCCATATCCCGGCCACATGGAACCGGTCACTCATCAAGTGAATTGCTTGCGCGGAAATCATCCGTGTTTTGTCCGCAGGCGCGAAGGTTTCTGTAAACGCGGTCACGAGATGACAGAGGAAAACACAGCCCGTGTTTCAACAAGGCCGAACATTCGAATCTGCAAAGAGTGTGCTAGGATTCGCGACGCGAGGAGGCGACATGGCGGAAGTTAATGGTGAAGCTTGTAGCGTATGTCAAGGCTCAGGCCGTCCAGGTGACGGGATGATCCGCTGCATTTGCGGCGGCGACGGCACCCGCAAGGCCGAGGTGGACAACCTCCGCGCCCTGGCCGAAGCGCTGCGGTCCGAGTTGGAAAGAATCCGCGCGATCGTTGCCGGGTTCGGGTTTACGGCCACGAAGCCATCGGAGATCGCCGCGGCCGTTGAGCGGCTGGGCAAGCGGTGCATTGATGCCGAAGAAGAATTTGTAAAACTCAAACGGCAGAGGGCAACATGAACGCCATCAAGGAATGGTTCAAAGACAGATGGGAGTCCATCATTTTTCGGCTCTACAAAAAGTCCGATCATTATTTGGAGGGACAGATGCACGATGCGCTGCTCCATGACCTGCTGGACAAACTCGGTGCGCCGAAACATCCAGGCAACGATCCGAAGCGCCTTCGCTACGGTCCTTACGGCAGGCTGCGGCAGTGGGTGAAGGAGAACGATTACCTGGTGGATGATAAAACGCGGAAGGAACTGGATATTTTATGAGCGAACTTGCCGGCCAACTAGACGTCCTGAACTGCGGGGAGGGAGACTTGAAAATCGTCATCACGGAAAACAACCCGATCGAAATCGAGCGCGCCAAGCGGATCATCACCGATATGTTGAAGCGCGGCTACGCGTTGTTCATCCACGGCGAAGGCGACACATTGATCCGGGTGAAACGATTCAAGCCGGATACCCTAACCTACATCATTGCCGATGGGCCAACCGTTGCTCCGGAGCCGTTGGAGGAACCAGAGGCCATGCCGGAACCGGTCCAGTTGCCAAAGCGCGGGCGCGGCCGGCCGCGAACTCGCGAAGTCAAGGCCACCGAAACAAAGGCGACCGTTGTTGGCCGCTCGGCAGGAGGTTGACCAATGAAGATGTGCATGAACCACTGGACGGCGTTGAAGAAGGCAATCAGCACCCGCGGTCTAATGGATTTTGTTGCTGGCAGTGGTGAAAAATGCGTCAAACGCCAGGCCGCTCAGTTCCGTTCCGCCACTATCACCAAGGAAACCTACGATCCACTGATGGCCGCGTATTGGGCAATCGCAGGAAACGCGATGGATCTTTTGCAACGCAACGGAATGAATGCTTTGGTGATGATGACCGAGCAGCCAGGGCATCCGGAATGGGAATGCCCGATTTGTTATCTAAACTGGGTCTCGGCTGAACATGATCGAACCTGTACTGAGCCGACCTGCACAAAGCCCAAAGGCCAAACGTTCGATGATTGGATAAACAAGGCGGCTGATGGGCAAGCCGAATTTGTTAAAAGTCTATGAGCGTCGAAAATCTACCGACCTATGATCAGCTTCTGGTCAAACTTTCCCAACTCGCGCAGGAGCGCTGCGAAGACTTGCAGGGCGGCGCGGCACCGAATTTTTCTGCATCCGCTGCGCGCAGGGGATTGGTTTCTCGGGTTTAATGTCATGACCGCACCCAAACCACTGCTCGATATGTTCTGCGTCTGCGATCCGAAAGGTGTCTTGGTGCATACCACGGTGGCAACCGATGAAAAATCGGCCATCGAATTCTGGATGGAGACGGAATCTGCCATGAATTTGCTGTCGAACTGCGGCAGAACCGTTCGCGGCGAATCACAGCGCTGCCTTCCGTCATGGGAGGGATTCGAGGCGGAAGGCTACCGTGTTGTCCGTGTGAACTTGATACCGACCACATGAAAATCGAATTCGAACCGCGCGATTTGTGGATCGGGCTTTACTGGAAAAAGGTTTCCACTGGCAAGGATGGCCTGCGGTCCTGCTATCGGTGGTACTTGTGCATCATTCCTTGCTTTCCGATTATTTGGGAGACCTGGCACGATGACCCTTAAAGAGAATCAGCCGATCATGTTCAGCACGGAAGCGGTCCGCGCGATCCTGGCGGGGCGCAAGACGCAGACCCGCAGGCTGAGCCAGGGGCCGGTCGGCGCGAGGGACGGCGGTCTGAAACGGATCAACAACGATCCCCACCTGATGGCGACGCTCAAAACCGCCGAGCCGATCAATGGCCAGTTTCTGCTGAAGGACGCCGCCGGCAAACCGCAGCACGCGATCGAATGCTTTTGGCGACCCGGAATGAAGCTGTGGGTGAAGGAGGTTTGGTCGAAGGTCGAAACCGAGGATGGATTTCTCGACACTCATATTCGCTTCCAGGCCGACGATGCGGTTTACGCCCGATTCAGCGACACGGAGATTCGCCAGATTGCTTGCGACGTGAAAACACTGGCCAGGCCATCTTGGGAGAGCTTCTTATTGATGCCGATGTGGGCGAGCCGAATTGCGTTAAGGCTTACCGATGTCCGGTTGGAGCGACTGCAATGGATCACCGAGGCGGACGCGCTGGCCGAAGGGATCGATCCGGAAGTGTGGGAATACCGGTCAAAGAGCCAACAAGTCAAAGTGAAGTCATATCGCGCTGGAGATTATCCAGGATTTCCAAGAGCCGTCGCCTGCTTCGCCGCGCAGTGGGACAGCTTCCACGCTGAAAGATACGGCATGGAAAAACCGGAGGCGACGAGAAATCCGTGGTCTTCAAATCCATG
>DATDFM010000192.1:0-4363 GCA_036522635.1 Candidatus Udaeobacter sp.
GCTGATTTTTTTCCTGCTGATGGCGGCGTTGGTTTATGCCCCGCATGCAGGTCATGCGGCAACAGCGGATGAGATCATTAAAAGAGCCGGCAGCCTCTCGGGCTCGCAACGCAGAAGTTTTCTCGAGGAAGGAGCCAAAAAAGAAGGCGAAATAGTTTTTTATACCTCCCTCAGCTTGACCGACTATCCGAAAATCATGCCCCACTTCGAACGGGCTTATCCTTTCATCAAAACCAATACGTACCGCGCCACGCCATCGGGGGTTTTCAACAAAGCTGATACCGAGGCGCGCGCCGGGCGTTTTGCCGTCGATGTTATCGGATCGGCGCCGGTGGAGATGTGGCAGCTCAAGCAGCGCAAGCTTTCCGCGCCCTATCTTTCGCCCGAGGAAAAATCACTGCCGCCCGGTTCGCACGACACGGAAGGATACTGGCAGGGATTCGAAGTGACGCCTCTCGTGCTAGCCTTCAATACTAAGCAAGTGAACGGCGCTGATGCGCCACGCAGCTACCAGGATCTGTTGAATCCGAAATGGAAAGGCAAGATGAGTCTCGGCACTGAGGAGTATACGTGGTTTAACATTTTGCTCGAATCGATGGGCGCCAAAAAAGGTGCCGAATTTATGCAGACGCTCGCGAAACAGGACCTGCAAATGCCCGGTTCGAGCAGTGTTATGCGGGTGCAGCTAATGCTCGCGGGCGAATCGGCGATTGCAATAGCCGCGCGTGGGCGCCGCGTGACGGAGTACAAGCAGCAAGGCGCCCCGATCGATTTTCGGATTCTGGATCCCTACGCCGGCGAGCCAAACTTTGTCGCACTGATGCAGCGCGCGCCTCATCCGCATTCGGCGCTGTTGTTTATCGATTGGATTTTGTCCGAAGAAGGACAAACGCGCCTCGCCGATGCGGCGGGCAGAATTCCTGTGCGCAAAGGCATCAAACAAAAACCCTGGGTTCAAGAACTCTTTCAAAAGGACTTTGTGTTTCTCAGCCCTTCTTCAATCGGACCTAACCTGAACTCGCTGATTGAGCAATACAATCAGATCTTCGGTATTCGCAAAACTAAGTAGCGTCGCAGGTCGGCGTACTCAATCGAGCCAACGAACTGAGCTTCCCGGATAGGATCCGGTCTGACCCTATTTCAGCGTCTTCTTCAATACACGCATGGCATTGTCCGCATCGGCGCCGCTGTCGAATGCAAAATAGGACACCGCACGCCGGCCCAAAGCCGCCGCCGAAATGCCGCGCAGGTTGATTCCTGCTCCGGCAAGGGCCTCGGTCATTTTAGTTCCCAGCCCGGCTCGGTCAGGACCCTCGACGCGGAGCGAATGAAGGCTCTCACTGGTGGCCAAACCGGCCCGCTCAGCCGCCGTTTTTTGTTTGGCGCCCTTGATGGGGCTGAGAAAAACGACTCCGGTGCCGGGCTTGTCGGCAGCGCGACGCGCCACAACAAATTCAATATTCCCGCCGGCATTTTGTAGCGCTGCCAGTGTACTCGCCAGACCGCCGGGGCGATCTGCAATTTCACCGGCCCATACACTCACTTTGGTAACTGTATACGCCATATCGCACCTCCTCCTTGGATTGACGATGCAAAATGCGCCGGTAAAGCAATCTCTGCCGGCAGCGAGCCCGCGCTAATTGAAAGTTTCATTTCGTTTGAACAGCAGCCGCGCCCACCTTTGTAATTGGAAAATGTAGTCTGCGCCGCTCATAGCATCGCGTTCTGAAGACGTCAAGAACGATGTGCTAGCGCTAGTACCAGGTACCGACAATCTCCCACCGTTTTCACAGTGACTTCATCGTTTCGTTTGTCCGATTCTGGCTGCAACTTCGACCGCGTTTGTTATCGACAAAACTCGAACCGACTGGTTCCGGGCGGTGGTTGGTGCGTTGTTTGCCTTGCTCCGATGCCGGACAAAATGTGAACGCTGCCAGTTCCCGTTCGTCTGAACTTTTAACCAGTGCTTGGACTGTAGCAGCTTTTTTATTGAAGGGCCGTGCGCTTCATGTTATTGTCCCCCGTTTAATGAAACAAAGTAGCTCGAACCTTCTCGTTACACTTCTGATCCAATGGTTTGATGCGGATTATCACGCTCACGGTATAACGACGCGCATCCGCGATGTCGACCGAGTCAACTGGGTCCGCTGCCTTCCGTTTGTAATTCTCCATTTGGGCTGCCTGGGTATTTTTGTCGTCGGCTGGAGCTGGACGGCGGTTTCTGTCGCCGTGGGATTGTATCTGATTAGAATGTTCGCCATCACCGGGATTTACCATCGCTATTTCTCGCATCGTACCTTCAAAACGTCCCGCTTGGCGCAGTTGCTGTTCGCGATTCTCGGCGCCTCATCGGCGCAAAGAGGGCCGCTCTGGTGGGCCGCCAATCATCGGAATCACCATCGCGAGTCCGACACCCCAAGTGACCCGCATTCGCCGGTTCACTATAGCTTCTTTCGTTCCCATGCCGGCTGGTTCATGTGCACGCGGTATTATGCGACACAATACGAGCGCATCCGCGATTTTGCCCGATTTCCAGAACTGGTCTGGCTGAACCGCTTCGATAAGGCGGCGCCGGCGGCTTTGGGGCTGCTTGTCTATCTTTCGGGCTTGTGGATAGAATCTACCTTGCCGCACCTCGGCGTCACGGGATGGCAGTTGTTCATTTGGGGATTTGTATTGAGCACGACAATCCTGTTTCACGGCACCGCGAGCATCAACTCCTTGGCCCACTTGTTCGGCAACAAACGCTATGAAACGGGAGACGAGAGCCGCAATAATTTTTGGCTCGCTCTCATCACTCTCGGTGAGGGCTGGCACAACAACCATCATCAACACATGGGCTGCACACGCCAGGGATTTTACTGGTGGGAAGTCGACATTACCTATTATGTTTTGAAGCTACTTTCGTGGATCGGCATCATCTGGGATCTCAAGCCGGTGCCCTTGCAAGCTTATAAAAGAGACGAACAACTACCACACAGGAAGTACGTCTCCGCGGCCTGACGCTTCGCTCCACCGCAATTCTCCTCAAGCTGACTTCGGCCAGCCACTTCAGCGGGTGCAGACAAACTTGTATTTGAGCGCCGCCGCAGCTAGCATTGCAGTTTCCTGAGACCCCTTCCATGCAGCTCGTTGCGGAATTTTTGAAGAACGTTTCCTTCTGCCAAGATTTGAACGAAGCGGCTCGTTCGAAGCTGGCCGAGCTTTTGATTTCCAAGAAAATATCTGCCGGTGCTGTCATCTTTCGTGAATTCGACGATTCCGATTGTCTCTACATCGTGAAGTCTGGGCGGATCATCATCAGCAAACACGTGCAGGATCAGGTCGATATCGTGCTCACCCGTTTTCATACCGGCGATTTTTTCGGCGAAATGGGGCTGTTCGACACGTCTCCGCGCTCCGCGACAGCCCAGACCGAAACCGATTCAGTTCTGCTGCGGCTTGACCGCAAGGCTTTTCAACAAATCTTTTCTGATGAGCCTGAAATCGCGGCGCGAATCTGCTACAGACTCGTAACGGTCTTTATCGAACGGCTGCGTGCCACTAATGATCAAGCGCGGGAGGCCATTCGCTGGGGCTTGGAGGCGACGGGATTTTCGCTGGCGCCCGAACACTCGCTCTTTGGCCGGAGGTCCACTTGAAGATTCCGATGGCTGACCCCGCAAAGCTCGAGCTCCTGAACCGTTCCAGCAATGCCGGCGGTTTCGAAATCGTCCAAATCGATAGTCTGCACGCTTACTCCGCATATAAACCGAGCCGCTTGCCGGAATGTGATTGGGAAGTGACCGCCCAACCCAAGGGCGCCGATGGGACACGCCAGTTTGTGCTAAGGAATTTGCGCCAGGACAGTTATGTGTTGCTCAACACCAGAGAGTATTTTTTGTGGGGTTATTTCGATGGCCGCCACTCGCTTGAAGAAATCGGGCGGGCTTTTCATCTGGCCTTTGGCGCGTTCGATTATCTCCTGATTCGGCAACTGCTGACGAAGCTCTACGGCTGCGGACTTTTGGAAGCGAAACGTTTATTGGATTTCCAGCTGAACCGCGGGGCGATGCCGGACTCACGCTGGGGCAGCCGCTTGCGCTGGAAGGTGATGAGATGGCGCGCCATGTCATTGCGTGTCCCGCACGCTGATCGACTTTGCTCCCTGATCTACCAGCGCGGTGGGTTCCTGTTGTTCCATCCCATCACCTTTTGGCTCAGTGTGGGCGGCGCCGGCTGCGCTCTCGTGCTGGCGCTTCGGTTTGAGCAGAACGCCAGCAGTTTTGCTTATTTCTTGAAAGCGCGGCCCTGGCTGATGAGCGGCGTCATGCTTGCCACTTTGATTTCGGCTTCGATACTGCACGTCCTGGTGCACGCGCTC
>DATDFM010000193.1:0-3970 GCA_036522635.1 Candidatus Udaeobacter sp.
GGCTTCATTTGGGCAAAGCCGGACGTCTGGAAGAAGATGCGTCCAGTGATTCCATCGTTTAGTTCGCCCGATCTTTTTGCTGCTTGGGAGGAGGAACATGAGCCGGGGCCCACGGCGCGAGCGGCATGGTTTTCACCGGGAGGTTTTCAGGCATTCGAACATTTCTGGGCATTACCGCAGGCGATTCAGTTTCATCAAAACATCGGCCCGGCGCGGATCACCGCCCGAACACACGAGCTCAACGGACAAATGAAGGAGGGACTGGCGAGCATGCCCAATGTCCAGCTCTACACGCCACGCGATGAAAATCTATCCGCTGGCATGGCCTGTTTCGATGTGAAAGGAATGAAACCGGAAGCAGTAGTAGAGCGTCTTCTTGCTCAGCGGATCGTCGCTTCCACGACTCCTTATCGCGTATCGTACGCGCGCCTGGCGTGCAATATCGTCAATACGCCGCAGGAAATCGAGACCACGCTTCGGGCCATTCGTGAACTGGCATAGCCGCAACTTGCCAACCTTAAAAAGGGTCCAGCCGTTTCATTGAGCGTGTAGCCACCGGCCTGTGGCCGGTTCACATCTCAATAACGAGAGAGGTCGCATACCGACGTGGCTATCGCGCTTAGTTCAACGCGCGCGGCTACAGGGTATCCGCGGTTAACGCTTCGATGAATTCGTGAGGTGTCTCGGCGTTCAGCAATCTCGATCGGATCGTTTCGTCCTTGACCAATCGCGCCAGCGTGCCGACACAAACCAGATAATCGCTGACCAGGCGTTCTGGAACCCCGATTACGAAAATGAGATGCGCGCGCAGTTGATTTTCTCCGAATGGAATGCCGGCGCGACTGCGTCCGACACCGATCACAATTTCATCGACCAAATCCGTGCGCGCATGTGGAAACGCGACGCCGTTTTCGACCACACTGGGATGGGTCTGCTCACGCGCCAGGACTTGCTCTAGAAAAGCTTCGGGCTTGTCGAACTTTCTGCCGCTGACGTCGGATGCGAGCACGTCTATGACTTCGCGAATCGCATTCTCCGGTTTTCTCGAACGCAACCGCGGGATGACCTGCTGTTCGGTGAGAAGATCTTCGAGTGCGATAGGCATCAGGGGGCGCAGAGATTTATTGGATTATGAAGCAAACGCAGTTATCCAGTTAATTACCAAGCTGTGGCAACTCAAAATACAGCGGCGGCGCCAAAAGAGGAACGGACAGTTTCCTTGCAGCGGAGCATTTACGACCCGGGTTATGTCAACGCGATGTCGCATTTCTATCGGGGCGAGCTGGGGCGAAGCATGGTGTGGCGGCAACGACTGGATGTGACCACCAATTGGGCCATCACCAGCAGCACCGCCATTATTACAATCGCTTTTTCCACCCGCGAGGTGCCGCACATTATTTTCTTTTTTAACCTCGCTATCGTTGCGGTGCTGCTCTGGATCGAAGCGCGGAGATACCGTTTTTACGATGCTTTTCGCGCGCGCATCCGCATGCTCGAGGCGCACTTTCTTGTCCCAATGGTCATGGAAAATCGCGAACTGCTTCAGGGCGAATGGAAAAAGCTCGTATGCGAAGATCTGATCTTGCCCAGCTTCAAAATCACAAAGTTGGAAGCAATCGGGCGCCGGATGAAACGGAATTACGTGTTCATTTTCATCCTGATCTTGGTGGCGTGGGTAACAAAAGTCTTTTTGCACGCTACCGCGCCGATCAACGATGTCGTATCGTTTTATCACGCGCTGCGCATCGGACATATTCCATCCTGGGTCGTGGCGATGGTATTCGTGGGCACGTTCGTTAGCGTCATTACTATTACCATTTACGTCAGCAGACGTACCTCCGGGGAGATCTCCGAGTTCGGCACGCATCGCTCGCTTTGGCGCATTTAAGGCGTGCGGATGCGAAAGTGATCGTGCTACAACGAATGCATGAGGAGCTCGCCCGGCTACATCACCAGATTTTTCCTGATTCTTATCTTTCTCTCTGCAGTCTCAGTGGCCAACGCCGCTACTAAACCAAGTGGCCGTCTGGTTGTGATCAGGGTGGCGAATTTCGGCTGGAACGTTGCCGCTAATCTGAAGATCGATGGCCGAACAGTCGCGAACATTGTTCAGGGTCGCAAATATGATCGCCCCATCTCCGCCGGGCGCCATGTTTTGACCATCTCGGCCGTGCCGAACGTCATCATAGGTGAGCCGAGCTCAATCACTGTGAATGTGCGACCTGGCGGAACCTACATCTTCACCGCCATGTGGGATTCCTATCACGTTTATCTCCAGCCGACGACCTTGTCGCCCGCACAACTGGCGAGGTGGGAACCTTGAAAAACGTTATTTAATCGTCGTCAGATTTTTTCCGTCTACCACGCTGACAATGGAACCTGGCGAAGCGCTTGGTATTACTGCGCAGATTGCAGTCGCGCTGGCTGGTTTTGCGGGTGTGGTGGTTGTCTTTCGCCGCGAAGCCGTCCACGAATGGTCCGGCATCGACAAACTGCGCCTGCGTTTTCTGCTCGCCAATTCCATGCTGCCTCTGGCCTTTTCCATGGCCGGCCTGCTGCTGCTTACCATCAAACCAATGCCACCAGGAATCTGGAGATGGTGCAGCGCTATCTTACTGGTTACTACTATTTCAGTGGTTACGGCGACTACGAAAAGCTTCAGGCGCCTAAGCCTTCCCAATGCACAGCGCGATCGGGTCACGCGACTTATTTTTTTCTTGTTCGCAGTCTTCGGCACGGCAGCGATGCTCCTGCAATTGTACAACATTGCGTTGCTCGCTGCGTTCTGGCCGTTTTTCGCGGGCATCGTTTATCAACTGATCACGGGGATGGCCCAATTTGCCCGGATGATCCTTCTAGTGCCTGATTAAATCGCGCAGGCGGTGCCGGACGTCTATTGCGCCGGTTCGGTGTCATGAAGCCGTCCGTAATCCACCGTGAGCCGGCCCTCGCCATGATCGGTATAAATTTCGACAAATCGATTGCCGAACTGAATATCTCGCCAGGAATAGTCCTTCTGGGTTTGTACCGATGCCGCAATCACCGGATCGATGCCAATCACTGACACGATGAACAGTGCGCGGCAAGCCGTGAGAGTTTCAGCCGTCGCACCAAACAGCGGGCTGTTCTCGTCGATTGTATGGCGCAGAGTCAGGGCCGCCGGAAAAAGGGTCAGCCGATCGAAATGGAGTTTGAGAACGTAGAAATAGCGGAAATCTCCGCCTTCCAGCAACGCTTCGTCGCGCGAGAACATGATTCGGAACTCGGCCTCGACCATGCTGTGCTGATTTTCGTTGCCGATTCGTACCATAAGCGTGGGTTTTCCGTTCAAGGAAGTAATGACGATGGAATTACTGAACACAACGCGCGCAATCGGGCGTGAAAACCGCACGAAGATCAGACCTGTCATCACCGCGAGCAAGAATAGCCCGGTCATGATCTCAACTGTGCTGACGATGTGGCCGTACAGCGTTTGCGGATACATGTGGCCGTAGCCGACCGTGGCGAGCGTTTGGACACTGAAGAAAAAGCAATCATAGAACCAGCTCCCACCCGTAGTTCCAGCAATGCTATCTCGTCGTAAACTATATAGGGCAGCGAATAACAGATTCAGCCCGACATAAAGAGAGGCCACAAACGCAGCGAACTGCGGCCAGCGCAAACCAAGCAGCCAGCGATAAACATCACGCCATCTCCAGGCATCGGTGCCGACCTTTACGAACTCCACCTGGCCAGAGCGGACGGAAACTTGCTCGGTCTTTCTCATGTTCGCCTAACCTGAAACGGTAACGCGACGCCGCGATGTCCTGATCTGATTGTAATCATGCTCGTGATTGGGATAAACGAAGATTGTGAAATCATTACTCCCCACGATTCTGCTGATCGCCGGTTGCACTGCCAATACTTCCTTGTGTGCAGACGCGCAGACACAAACCAATGCTTCGTCAATAAATTCAACCGCAAACAAGAA
>DATDFM010000194.1:0-2427 GCA_036522635.1 Candidatus Udaeobacter sp.
CTCGACGATCGACCGCGTCGACGGTGCAATGTCATGGACAGAAACGACAAGAAAATCCCGACTGGCGCTGCCAGTCGCTACCACCGGGAGATATTGCGCTGCCGCCAACGAACTCATCCGGCGCCAAATTTCGGCGCGCCGAGCGTTTTGAACAAGTCGAAAGCTGAATCGGCTTTGAGACGGCGCGCTGCGCCGTCCGGACGCCGCAGCGCAGCGTCCCTACCTTGCCATTCCCACGATGAACCGAAACTCTGCCGCGCTCAGCGGCATCACGGAGAGCCGCGGCTGGCGCACGAGCGCGATGTGCTTGAGGCGCGGTTCGGCTTTAATCTGTGCCAGCGTCACCGGGGTCGGCAGCGCTTTGATTGGCGCGAGCTCAACTGCGGTCCAGTCGCCCTCACGCGCAGTGCGGTCCGGGTAAGCCGTCTTTGTCACCCGCGCGATGCCGACGACCGCTTTTTCTTCGCCGCTATGATAAAAGAGCACTTCGTCGTCTTTGTTCATCCGGCGCAGATTATTTCGCGCCGAGTAATTGCGCACTCCAGTCCAGCTCGTGCGACTGTCGCGAACAAAATCCGACCATGAGTAATCGGAGGGTTCCTGCTTCACGAGCCAGTGGTTTTTCATCGGCAAAAAGTAGCAAAGCTTCCGACGCTATGTGGCCAGCGGGCGCCGTTGCTCAAGGTTCTTCGTGTTTTGTTTTGGCTGAATCGACGATTTTTGATTGGCTAGCGCTCGGTGAATGGAACCAAAGATGCACTGGAGATTCTCGGCAAAGCGCTGCTTGCGGCTACCGGTTTTTGTTACGCGATCGGATTGATCGTCGTAAATGTTCATCTCAGCGAGTACCGAGTGTATTCGTTAAATCTATTGCAGTTGAATTATGTCATGGCTGGGCTTTGGGCACTCCTGCCGATTATGCTGTCATGGCTGATTGCTTCGGTGGTTGTCATGGCGGCTATCCAGGAAATGGAGCGTCGCCACCAGGCGAAATGGACCACCTGGACAGTGCTGGCAGTAGTAGGTGGAACAATTGCAACCTGTTTCGGGGCGCTGCGCATTTTGTACAAGTTGTGTGAATATCTGGGGTTCAAATTTACGTGGAGCTGGGTTCGGGTTGTTTTGCTCGGTTTTGCGGTGGGCTTCATGGTCGTTGGCCTGGCATGGGAATTAGGAACGAGGGCGACGTTCAAGACGCTCAAATCTTTTGCGACAAACCTCGTCTACATTTTTTCTGCTCTGGGATTTTTTGTCTTTTACATCGCTGTGTTTGCCCACGGCCCTTATTCAGACATTCCATCTGGGTTCGGCGGCGGACGGCCAAGTTTTGTTCAGCTGGTCGTCGATCCCAAAGACAAACCTTTTCTTACCTTGGCGAAGGTCAATTTTCCGCAGTCCGATCGCTCAGATCCCGTACAGCTTCTCTTGGCCACAGACAAGGAACTCATTGTCCTACCACAAATCAACGATTCGGCCGTGAGCGTCTCTACGGATATCGTGAAGGCGGTCATTTTATCAAAATAACCGTCGCTGAATTCTTGCGGCGGCCTTCGCAAGTTCCTCGGCCAAGGCACGCGAAGTAAAGCTGCAAGATGTAAAACCCAGCTAGCGGTGACGCACTGCAGCATTTCTCATTGAGCCGCGAGGCGGCTGCAGATTCGACAACGGCACTGCGTTGCGACAAGATCGACATCGTGGCGCGCGGCATATTCATCACGTTTGAGGGATCAGAGGGGTGTGGAAAATCCACCCAGGTGAGGCGATTGGCCGCGCGCCTGGAAAAACTCGGCGTGGATTTTTTGGTGACGCGCGAGCCGGGCGGGACGCCGATCGGCGAATCGATTCGGGAGCTTTTGCAATTTGCGCCGCACAACGCGGCGATGACAGCGGAAACGGAATTGCTGCTCTTCGCCGCCAGCCGCACGCAGCTCGTGCGCGAGGTGATCAAACCATCGCTGGAACGCGGTGTCTGCGTTATTGCCGACCGCTTCCTCGATTCGACCACGGTTTACCAGGGCGCCGCGCGCAAGTTGGATCCGCAACTGGTCGAGCAGGTAAACGCCTTCGCGGTCGGAAACTGCGTGCCTGATGTCACTTTCGTCCTCGATGTCGATCTAACAACGGCCCAGGCGCGCATGAAAATGCCGCGTCGGGCAGATCGAATGGAACAGCAACCCGCGGAGTTTTATGAAGCCGTCCGGCGCGCGTATCACGAGCTCGCCGCGCGCGAACCGAATCGCGTGATTCTGATCGATGGTTCGCAGCCGCCCGACAAGATCGACAATCAAATTTGGCAGATCGCGTCGAAGCGGTTTCCAATGCTGTCGAAATCAGAAGTCTGAGATGGCTTTCTCCCACAAGGCAGCATTCGAGTATTTGCGCCGTGCGCATGAGCAGAATCGACTCGCACATGCGTATCTGATTTGT
>DATDFM010000195.1:0-4697 GCA_036522635.1 Candidatus Udaeobacter sp.
TTTGATTTGAAGAATTATCTCATGATGTACTAAATGGTTTATTCAAAGATTTGCTTCACCGTCCACGCCGGGGTACTATTAAGATACATCCCGATGACGGCCCGGCGCGCCACCGGCATCGTCTCGCGCGGCGGCTCGATCATGGCCAAATGGTGCCTCGCGCATCATCAGGAAAGTTTTCTCTACACGAAGTGGGACGAGATCTGCGAGATCATGGCCGCCTACGATGTCAGCTTTTCCATCGGCGATGGTTTGCGGCCCGGTTCAATCGCGGACGCGAACGACGAAGCGCAGTTCGCCGAACTTTACACGCAAGGCGAGCTGACCCAGCGCGCCTGGAAACATCACGTGCAAGTGATGAACGAAGGCCCGGGCCACATCCCCATGCACATGATCAAAGAGAACATGGAGAAACAACTCGAGTGGTGCGACGAAGCGCCGTTCTACACGCTCGGTCCCCTCACGACCGACATCGCGCCCGGCTACGATCACATCACCAGCGCGATCGGCGCGGCCATGATCGGCTGGTACGGCTGCGCCATGCTTTGTTACGTCACGCCGAAAGAACATCTCGGATTGCCCAACAAAAAAGACGTCAAAGACGGGGTCATCGCCTACAAGATCGCCGCCCACGCCGCCGATCTGGCCAAGGGCCACCCCGGCGCGCAATACCGCGACAACGCCATCAGCAAAGCACGCTTCGAATTTCGCTGGGAAGACCAATTCAATTTGTCGCTCGATCCGGAAACGGCCCGCGAATTTCACGATGAGACCCTGCCGCAAGAAGGCGCCAAGACCGCGCATTTCTGTTCCATGTGCGGTCCTCACTTTTGTTCGATGCGAATTACAGAAGATGTTAGGCGGTATGCAAAAGAGCAGGGCATAGCCGAAGAATCGGCAATTCAAAAGGGACTTGAACAGAAGGCAACAGAGTTCGCGAAGTCCGGCTCCGAAGTTTACTCGAAGGTCTAACAAACTTTTGGCGGCAAAATTTGATTGCTGCGTCAGAGCGTTCTGTTAGAACGCTCAAACCAAAGTTCCCCATGCCTGAATCTCTCGACAAGGTTCTGCGACATCCGTTGTTCCTGGCCCTACTAGGCTCCAAATCCAATCGGTAAGAAGCCAATCATGCAGCAACTGAATGAGCCGCTTCGCGATTTAGAAGAGAAGAGAAACGATCTCGCAATTAAAATGGCGGCAGTGTTCCAGTAATTCGCGAAATAGATATGCCAGCTTTTAATGAGTACATCAACAGTCAACAAAGGCGGTTTGCGGGGAGCGATGAGATTAAGCCGAAATGTCGAGTGACAAATCTGACAGTCTGATCCGTTCTCGATTTCTACCGCCCTAATTATACATTCATCCAGTCATGAAAGTATCGTCAGACCCTAGTGCAAAACGGCACAGGAAACTGTTGCAGTTTCGCAAACTTTTTTGGAAAGCGCGAAGATCACTGCTTACTAGCGGTGTCGAATCTGACGCTGCAGATGAGGCTTACAGCCAGGCATTGAAATTTATCCATGAGAATAATCTTGGTGTCGAGGCGCTATTGGACGCAAGTTTGTTAGACGCGCAGCAAAAACCGGAAGCCGGTCTGCAAGTACTGAATGAATGCGCGTCCTCGATGCCTAAAGAGTTAAGGGGACATTTTCATCATGCTCGTGGTGTGATTCTGCGTCATTTGAGCCGCTATGATGAAGCTCTCGTCGAGGCCGATAAGGCATTCAAAGCCGAAAATTTCGATGGCCATGCTTACGCACTATTTAGTCGGGCGCTGACACTAGGAGAAATGCAACGCACGGCTGAAGCAATTGATCTCTATCACAAAGTTCTGCGTGAACCTGGATTCCGATACCGAGGGGACGTATGGCATAATCTCGGCGTCTCGTACGGTAACATCGGGGAATTCCAAAAGGCAATATGGGCGTTCAAGAAGGCTGTGAGATCGCAGGGCTATGACACGCCGGGTCTGACTCTTACAGGTCTGGGATTTAGCTACCTTCGCTGTGCCAAGACAAAGGAGGCTTTGAAAGCCTTTCAGGCAGCATTGAAAAGCCCTGAGATTGATGCCGCTACCCAGGCGCGGGCCCGTGTAGGCATCTCGCAAGTTCAAGCACACCTTGGCTTCGGAGCTTTGTCGCAAGACGATCTCGCCCTCGCTGTTAGTGCGACAGCTCCATCTGCAGTAGAATCGGCTGAATCGCCCGAACCAGCGCTAATTGCTAAAATCAAGGATGCTGGAGATACTCAGTACGATAAGTACTTAAACCGACCCAGTTCAGATCGAAACGATACCTTTAGTGTTTTACGGGGGTGGAGCAGTGCGGTTACACTGATGGAGGGATCCGAGCGGCGTTGGCGTGGCGGAGGTTACTTTTTAAAGTGGCGCTGCTGTGGGATTGTTATTGATCCAGGTTTCGACTTTCTTCGCAACTTTCACGACGCGCGATATCACGGACGAGAAGTAGATGTAGTTGCTGTTACACATAATCATCCCGATCACAATAGTGACCTTAACGCTATAGATGATTTGCGTTATGAGTTATACCGAAGGCGAACGCAAGATCCGTACACACCTGTCCGCCCATACCTCTTATTTATGGATCAAGACACCCAAACCGGCACGAAATTTGGATATGAGGCACCGGAACATCACTACGAACCGATCGTTATGCCGTCGGGCTTTCCGCAACTAGTGGATGCTGCGAAACATCCTGCAAAGCTGCCATTTCGTTTAACTCCATTCAAAGTCAATCACGGGGCCGATGTTGCCCACGCGATGGGATTCGTAGTGGAATTGTTGGATAAGCGAAACAGATGCTCCTGTAGAATTGGATACACGGGAGATACCGAGTTCTTTCCTGACCTCGCGTCGCACTTGCTGAACTGTGACATGCTGATCGCTCACATTAGTCAGCCGGGCATGGATGAGCTGATTGACGACAAGAAAGCGAAATCGTTGCATTTAGGATATCGCGGCACGATTCGACTTTTACAAGAATCGAAACCTAAGCTCGCGCTTATTGGTGAATTTTGGGCTGGTTTTAGCGATTTAAGAATTGACCTTGTAAAAGCGTTGCGCGTTCGCTCGGGGTTCACAGGAATTCTCCCCGCTGGCCTGGGCTTGCATATTCGATTGCCGAGTCTAGAAATCGAGTGCACGCAATGTCACAAGCCGGTTCCGTTCGAAAGAATCCGAGTGTCCCCGCCATCGGACCGTTTTGGGGATCTCAGCTACTTATGTCCTGACTGTGTCTTATCGTAAGAAGCTAGCGGACAAAAATACGACAGGAATCACGTCCGCGAAGAGCGGCACTGAAAGAGGCAGCAGTCAGATTTCAACCTTTAACGTTCGAGGTCGTCTTGTCAGGTGAAAAGACGTCACTCTCGTTGATCTTTAAGGATCCAATTACACAATGCCTCATATCTTTTTTTCGTACTCATCGAAAGATCATGCGGACGTGCAGAATTTCGCGGAAGCAATTTATCACGAGCACAATTTGTCATACTGGATAGATACGGACAATATTCTCGCGGGGAATTCCGTAGTCGGAAAAGTCAACGAAGGTTTGGAATGTTCCGAAGTTGTAGTGTTATGGGTTACTTCACATTCTCTCAACTCGAATTGGGTCAAGGCGGAATGGGAACCGGTCCTCGCGGATCAGACTACACGTGGCACATCACGAATTATACCAATCGTTGCTGCGGAAGGACTGGAAGTTCCGTTTGTATTGCGGCATATAGCGAGACTCGACTTGCCATCTCTAGGCAGATCGGAAGTCATGCAAAAGTTGGCTGATCGAGTTACATACGGATACGAGGGCGTTAGCGACGTATTCTTCCGAATCAATAGGCCGCTTTTTGGGGCTAACTGCAAGGCATTCTGGAGCGACCGACACTTTTGTGAGGACTTGAAGCAACTCTGGACAGGTAGAGTGGGCTCTGGTCATGAACTCGATTACGAATATCGATTCGAGGGTACCACCACCGCGCCCGCGGGATCGAAAATCAGTTTAGACATTCAGGTCGAGGGCTCTGACAACAGGTCTTGGCCACAGATTGGAGGTAGCGTCCAGAGGGACGGTGCATGGCAAGCATTCTGTTACCTTCGGTTCGGCGTAATCCAGGATACGCGTCTGGTCTTTACCACATATCCGCAGACAGCCGGAGGACTCGCCGGGGTGCCGCTTGTAAAGCGGGTCTTTAGGATTGTGCGCTAACAAAATGCGCGAAAATTAAAGGGAATTATGATTCTAAAACTTCTTACGGTGAATTGGATGGCGTGTTTTTTGGGTTGGGCGCGCTTTGTTCGCGCAAATCAAGCCGCTCGTTGCGCAACAAATTCCCGCGAGCGAGCGCGTCGCCGATTTACGCTCCCGCTAGTTCATCAATTTTGTTCCCTGGATATTGTTTTCCGTAGTGCGGCGTGATTCCCTAGATCGACAACCTGCGGTTGCGATCTCCCATCGTAAAGTTTTACGCTCCCGCTAGTTCGCGGAGAATGTTCCCTTGATATAGGGCCGCCGCAGAGCGGCATCGCTCGCTCCTGCGAACTGCCGAGTGCTTGATCATTTGGACGACCGGAACGCATACTCGGTCATGAATCTGAAATTCGGCACGTTGTTAATCGGATTGAGTACGCTCCTGTTTTTGCAAACCAAGTTGCTCGTCGCGCAACAAATTCCAGCGAGCGAGCT
>DATDFM010000196.1:0-36462 GCA_036522635.1 Candidatus Udaeobacter sp.
CGGCAGCATGAACATGCAGCAGATTTTCGCGGGGCGTTTCGCCGGCTGGCTATTGTCGATCTTGTACGGCGTGCGCTACACCGACATGTCGCCGTTCCGCACGATTCGTCGTGATGCGCTCGAGAAACTCGGGATGCGCGAAAAAACCTACGGCTGGAATCTGGAGATGCAGATGCGCGCCGCGCGCGCCGGTCTCCGGATTCTCGAAATTCCCGTCAACCATCGCCGCCGCACCGGCGGTGTTTCCAAAGTTTCAGGCACATTGCGCGGAACGTTCGTCGCCGGGACGCGCATCATCGCCACGCTCAGTCGCATCGCGCTCGAGTAGGTGGATCGGCCGCTCCGGCGGGCGATGCAAAAACTTAAAGCGGCTTCGCCGCCAATCGTAACACCGAGCGGCGGAGCGCTCGGTCCACCTTTGCGATTCACATAATTTTCGCGGCTTGTAAGATCGACAACGATGAGCCGACCGAAGGCGCTTTTCGCTGGATTCCTCGCCGGTCTTGTTGCCGGAATCGCGATGACGGTAACGATGTTGTTGCTCGCGTGTTTCGACGTGGCAACACCGCTTACGATTATCGGTGATCGGCTCTCGGTTTTCATTCCGCCGGGCCCGTTCTTGGCGCTCATGGGGAAAGTCGGCGGCTACAATCATCTCAAACAGCTCGGTGTCGGATCGACAATGGCCGGTCAACTTCTCGTCGGTGCATTCGTCGGCGCGATTTTCGGCTTGCTCATGCGACGCGATCCGGCCCGTCGCGTCACGCTCATAACGATCGGTGTATTTGTCCTGTTGCCGATTATCGCGCTCACAATGGCCCTCTGGCCGGTGCTTGGCACCAGCTACGTCGGCTTTCCCATTCCAGTCGGGCGCGTGGTCACATTGCTTGGCTTCGCGCTGTCGGTATTTGTCTTTGAGCGTGTGCTCGTCGGCGCGTTTCGTTTTGTCGCTCGGCCAAAAACCGTAAGCGAAAGTGCAGAATTCAGTCCAGCAATTGGTCGTCGCGCGTTAATTGTCGGCGGAGCCGGCTTGCTGATCGCCGGCGGCGGAGCGGCGTTGCTGCGCAAACTTTATCGCGCCGCGACGTTCAGTTACGACGGCACCCAATACAAGGGCCGTATCGTCCAGCCGATTACGCCTAACGAGTTGTTCTATTGCGTGACCAAGAACGTGATCGACCCGCGCGTCGCTCTCGATGTTTGGCACCTCGAAGTCGATGGACTGGTGCAGAACCGGGCCACATATCGATTTCGCGACCTGGAAGGATTCGCTCCGGTCGAGCAGGAGACGACGTTAATGTGCATCAGCAACGGACTCGATGCCGGGCTCATCAGTAACGGCGTCTGGAAAGGTTTGTCCTTGCGCGACGTGATCGACCCGGCTGCGCCGCTGGCCAATGCCGCGCGGGTGCGTCTCTGCGGGGTCGATAATTACACCGACACTATTCCGCTCGACAAAGCACTCGAGCCTACGACGCTGCTCGCCTATCAAATGAACGGCAAAGAATTGCCGCATCGGCACGGCTATCCCTTGCGCGCCATCGTTCCCGGTTATTTCGGCGAAAAACACGTCAAATGGCTCACTCGAATCGAGCTGACGACAGCGGACGCAAAAGGTTTCTACGAGACGCAAGGCTGGGGACCGGATTTCATCACCCCCACGCGCTCGCGCATAGATGTTCCCGATCATGAATCACGCTTCTCGCTTCACCAATTGCGCGGTCCGATCGAAGTAAAAGGCATCGCTTACGGCGGCGACCGCGGCATCTCGCGCGTCGAGCTCAGCTTCGACGATGGCAAAACTTGGGACGATGCAGACATCTACTACGCCGGCGGCGACCTCGCCTGGTCGCTCTGGGCCGCGCACGAGGGCTGGTCACCCACCGAACCCGGCGATTACATCATCGTTGTCCGCGCCACCGACGGCGAGGGCGCGGTCCAGGAATGGGAACCCGACCGCGGTCCCTTCTCTGGCGCCACCGGCTTCCACAAAATCGTCCTGCATATCGTAACGTGATTCCGCTGTGGGGTATGACCAGAGACCTCTGACTGATGGTTGGTGCCGAACATTCTAACGATGCTGAAAGACACGGTCTTTTGACTTGGCTTGAGAATTTACTCAAGCTTACGACCGCGGGCGTTGGACTCATCGCAGGTATTGGATTACCGGCAGTCGCGATCCACTTAGCGCATTTTGGGGTGCCTCTTGGTACGGCCACTTATTACGATGTGCTTCGCGCGGGAATTCTCCCGGCCTTAGCGCTGGCCATAATTGCTATGTATTGCATCGTGGCAGGCCGCGCCCTAAAGCGAATGAGTTGGCGGGAATTTCTCGGACTACATAGTTGGTTGCTTCTCCCCCTTTTGCTCCCCGTTTACATTCTCTTGCTCGTAGGAGGATTGTCAGGCCTCTTGGTCGAAGTTTGGGTAATACTGCTGCCAATCCGTGCATTGTTTGGGCGGCTATCCGGGATTCATGTGAGCAATCGCTATCTCCTAATCGCGTCCGGCGGAGTGCTGTTGGTGCTCATCTTGGTGCTGTTGTTGGTATTGCGGAAAAAGTCTCCCAGAGCACCGAAGGTACTACGAAAACGACAAAACAAAGCGGTAGCATCCAATGTCCCGGACCCATTATCGCCCACTTTCTTCACTCTCTTCTTACTGGCCTGCGCACTCATGCCGTTGCCCACGATGTACTTTATCAAATGGCTTCTTCATATTTGGGATCCCAATTTGGGAAAAACAATTCACCACACCTACATATTGCTGGCAGCTGTCGGTTGCGGGGTAGTTTTGACACTTTTCATGGCTGGTCTTTTTGTTGCGATCTCCGCTTCCTCCGACAAGAAAGACGCTGGCAAGCATCGGCGAACAATCTTTGGCATCGCGGCGGCGGCATATCTTGCTTTTGAGGTCTCGTACTCAATGTGGGTGTATCCGCGTCTCTATTCTGGCTTAGGTGGCGGACGACCCCGTCCTGCAACGCTGTGGCTTAAGCAGGAAGATGATGGAAGAGACATTGCCACGGTGCTCGCGAACTCGCACATCACGGGCGCTGACCGGCTCCAACGAGTCGATCATGTATTCATACTTCTCGATGGTGAGCAGAATGTTGTGCTCACAGATACCGATCGAGGACCGGGCAAGGCGATACTAGTTTCCAAAACCCGCCTGATGGCAATTTCGTGGTAGGTATATATAAACCGAGCCCGTGTGCGCGGTCGCAGATGTTCCACGATGGTTTAACGGTTGTTCCTAAGTCTGACACCGTGGGCACCAGGCGGTGGTGCGGCCGGCGATGGTGGCGTGACGCAAAGCTATGCGATGGCGTGGGCAAATGCCGTTGCGGCTCCAGCGCTGGTGAATGAGCCAGCCGCGCGGTGGGTCGGAGAAATCTTTGCCGAGAGTTTGGAGCGAGCGGCGGACGACGAACTTTGTTTCGCGCAGAAGCGCAGCGCGTTCGCGGTCGCGAACTGAACGCGCTCGGCGCGACGGCCGGATTTTTGCGCGCCAGAGAATTTCGTCGGCCATCCAGTTGCCGATTCCCGGGAAACCGTCTTGCAGAAGCAGAACGGCTTTGATCGGCGCTTGCCGATGTCGATCCAGGAAATGGTCGAGGAATTCGCAATTGAACTCCAGCGACATGATTTCGGGCACGTCGCTTTTCCACCAATGCGGTTCGCCGGCGCCGTGATGAAATCGGACGCGACCGAACTGGCGTGAGTCGGTGAAGACAAGTGCGCGTTCGCGCTGATACAGGACGAGGTGATCGTGCTTCCCCGGACGGAAGTTTGGCGGCGCGACGTGAATCCTGCCGGTCATTCCGAGGTGGATGCCGACCCAATTGTCGCCCGAAAACCTGAAGAGCATCCGTTTGCCGCGGCGATCGGAACCGAGATATTTGGCGCCGATCAGGTGCCGCCGGAGCGCGCGCGTGTTCGTTCCGCGAAAGACGCGGTTCCGCGCATGCAATGCAACATCGACAATCGCGTCGCCGCGGCCGGCGTCCCATTGTTTGCGATACCACTCGACTTCGGCGAGCTCGGGCATCGCGCAGAGTACGTGCTCGTGAAAGCGCGGCAAAGGTGGATCGCGCTCTCCGAGCGCGATTTTAAAAGTGGCGGCAAAGCCGCATTAATTTTTGCCATCGTCCGCGGAGCGGCCGATCCACCCGACACGCGTGGTTGTGCCGTTTGCGCAGTTGCGCGCCGTGCTAGGTTAACTCATGGAGAAAGTGATCATCGTTGGCAGCGGCTGCGCCGGATTGACCGCGGCGATTTATGCTGCGCGCGCCAACTTGAATCCGCTCGTGCTGGAAGGGCGCCAGCCCGGCGGGCAGCTTTCGACTACCACGCTCGTAGAAAATTTCCCTGGCTTTCCCGAAGGCATCGATGGGCCGCAGTTGATCATCAATATGCACAAACAAGCCGAGAAATTCGGGGCGCGGTTTTCCTACGCGGAGGTGACGGATTTTGACGGCAGCAACGAGCACGTGCGCATCAAAGCGGATGACGAATGGCTCGATACACAGTCGCTCATTATCGCGAGCGGCGCGTCCGCGCGCTATCTTGGTTTGGAAAACGAAGAGAAGCTAATCGGCCACGGCCTGACGAGTTGCGCGACTTGCGACGGCGCGTTTTACAAGAACGTGCCGGTCTGCGTAATCGGCGGCGGCGATTCGGCGGCGGAAGAATCGCTCTTCCTCACCCGATTCGCCTCAAAGGTGTTTTTAATCCATCGCCGCGACAAGATGCGCGCGTCGAAGATTATGGTCGACCGAGTATTTGCGAATAAAAAGATCGAGCCGATCTGGAACACGGTGGTGACGAAATACATGGCCGATCAAAAAGGCGAAATGCGCGCGGTCATGTTGCGCAACGTGAAGACAAGCGAGGAGCGGGAGTTGCCGGTGGCGTGCGTGTTCGTTGCGATCGGTCACGATCCAAACACGAAAGCGTATCAGGGAAAACTGGAGACGGACCCCGACGGGTATTTGATTGCGAGTCGCTTGGTCGAAAGCAAACATCCCGGCGTTTTCATCGCCGGCGACGTTTCGGATCGGGTTTACAAACAAGCCGTGACCGCGGCGGGAATGGGTTGCGCTGCCGCGATCGAAGCGGAACGCTATTTGGGCGAACGAGAAAAGTAATTGTCGATCTTCGCGACCGATAATTGTAGGGCAGGCGCATCGCCTGCCGATCTAAGGTCGGCAAGCGGAGCGCTTGCCCTACAACAGCTTTGAAAATCTGCGACCTGACTCAGTTCTATTCGCCATTCAGCGGCGGAGTGAAACGGTACGTGCACGAAAAGGCGGCTTACATCGACAAGTACGCACCTGGTGACGAGCACGTGCTCATTGTGCCCGGCCCGAACACCGAGATCAGCGCAAACGGACGGGCGCGCATTTACTCGATTCGTTCGCCGCTGGTTTCGCGAACGTCCCGTTATCGGGCGCTGCTGAACTTGCGCGCCGTCGAAAACATTGTCGCACGCGAACGACCGGACATCCTGGAGTCGAGCGATCCGTATCAGATTGGCTGGAAAGCGATCGCGGTTGGGCGCGCGCTCAACATTCCGGTGGTCGGATTTTATCATTCGCATTTCACCGAGGCTTATTTGCGCAGCGCGGCGAAATTGTTTGGGCGCGCCGGTGGCCAGCGGATCATGAAATTGGGCCGCGACTACGCGCGTCGCCTCTACAACCGAATGGAAGCGACGTGCGTTGCTTCCGAACCGCTCGCGGCGGTATTGCGCAATTGGGGCGTGCGCAACGTTCGCGTCGTCGGGCTTGGTGTGAACATCGACATCTTCAATCCGGAACCGGGTGATCGGGTAAGCGCGCGTGAGTCGTTGGGCGTGGAGCCGAATCGAACGTTGCTGCTGTACGTCGGCCGACTGGCCCCCGAGAAAAATACGCTCACCTTGTTCCGCAGTTTCGAGCTGGTCGCGCGTCACGGATCCGGGCAATTTCATCTGCTCGTCATTGGCGACGGTCCGCACCGCGCGCAGCTGCGAACACTGCAGTACAAGTCCGAAGTGGTCTCGTCGATTCGCTATTGCGCCGCGCCCGAGGAGCTGGCGCGCTTTTATCGCGCGGCCGATCTCTTCGTCCACCCGGGTGTCCAGGAAACTTTCGGTTTAGCCGCGCTTGAAAGTCAGGCCTGTGGAACGCCGGTCGTGGGAATTGCCGGCAGCTACATGGACAAAGTGATTTTGCACGAGCAGGAAGGCTGGGCGCGCGACAACACGCCGGAGGCGCTGGCCGGCGCGATCGAAAGGTGGAGCGCGAAAGATCTGAGGATGATCGGACGTGCGGCCGCCCGCCGAGCGCAACAGCAGCATGCCTGGCCGCGCGTGTTCTCGCAATTGTTTTGCATTTACCGCGACGTTTGCGCAAAATACCGGCGTTCGTGACGCCGCCCGAGTATCATTCACCCTTCATTATTCGCAGTTATCGGCCGGCCGATCGCGAGGCGGTGCGTGAATTGTGCTGTGAGACCGGTTTCCTGGGCGAACCGATCGATCCCGTCTACGAAGATCGACAATTGTTCGCCGACTTCCTCACGACTTATTACACCGATCACGAACCGGAATCGTGCTTCGTTCTCGAGATCGACGGTCAGCTCGGCGGTTATCTGCTTGGCTCGCGGCGCCCGTTGCAGAACCAGCTCTACTCGTTCACGCAAAACATCATTCTGTTTTTCCGCGCTCTACTGCGTTACGCGCGCTACCACGCGCGGTCCCGACGGTTCATTCGCTGGCTGTTGATGTATGGCTGGCGCGAAGTCCCCGCCGCGCCGCGGCGCGTGCCGCATTTTCACATCAATCTTTTGCCCGATGCGCGACGGGTTTCGACGACGCGCGCGTTGATGAGTGCGTATCTGAGTTATCTTTACCGCCGGGGTGACAAACGCGTTTACGGGCAGATCGTCACGTTCGAAAGCCGGCGCGGTGAAAAAATGTTCGAGCGCTACGGGTTCAAGGTGTTGAACCGGGCTGAGATCACCAAATACAAAGCGTTCTTCCCGCAATCGGTTTACCTCAGCACGGTGATCAAGAATCTGGAAACGGCGGAGCCGCTTTCGGTGACGACGCGCTCGCGCTCATAGTGCGGGTGGGCAGCTTGTTAGATCGACAAGTGTGCGGTAGTGTGCGCGGTCCGAGCCGGACTGGCAGTTTTTCGCCGGCATAGCTCAGCTGGTAGAGCAGCTGATTTGTAATCAGCAGGTCGTCGGTTCGAATCCGACTGCCGGCTCCATCGTAAATCGACCTCTCGGTCAAAAGCCAAAAAGTTCACTTGGACACTTCTTGGACACTTTTGATTTCCAGCCAAAGCCATTACGCGCGCCTTACAGCCTTCAAATCTTCTCGAAGAACAGCGGCAAATTCATTGTGGTCAGTCACATTTTTCAGCGCCACGCCGGGTGTGTCTCCGAACCTTCGCAACAGTCTCGCGTCTGCCGGCGATCCCCAGACATAAATGAAGATCGGGATCCCGCGTCGTGCTGCTACTTCAAGTTGATCATAGATCCAGAGTCGCGCCGGCTCCTGCGCTTCTTTACACGTGATCGCCACAACGAGCGCGTCACACTCCCACAAGTCAGTCTGTGCTTCATTGCCGACGTTCGAGTTGCGATCGGCCAATTGAAGCCCCTTGTAGAAAATTGGAACCATGCCGGCTTCAGCGACAGTTCGGTGCGCTACCCATTCGACTTCAATAGCCTTCGAGATGTAAATAAATACATCCGTACTATTCGCACCCGAACCAACCGGCAGATGACGCTCAAAAGGCTCAGACACGCGGAAAGCTAACCGCGTGTCAGTGGGGAATCAAAGCGGAACGGATACCGCGCGAGGATCGAAGTTGCCGCATGTGAGCCACTCTCGATTCAACCAATTCGCGAGAACCTATGTCTCGGCGATGATAGACAGGACCGATGACACTCGTCGCGGCTTGTTCTGCGATTTTTTCGGCTTCATCTAATTCGTCAGCGACACCGACGAAAGCGATAGCGCGTGAACCGCTCAGATAAGTCTTTCCACCTCTCTGATCGAGAGCCGCGCGGAAAATTTTGAGCTGTTCTGACTCTTCGGGCATCTGGCTGAGGTCCACAGGTGCATCCTTCACCGGGTTGTCGGGGTATCCGTCAGGAACGACATACTTGCAAACGGTTGATCGATCCGCGAAGTCGATTGCCACCGAGTCCAGTGTGCCGGCGATGATTCCCTCACAAATCGCTAGAAAATCGCTTTTCAACAATGAGAGAACATTTAAGGATTCGGGGTCTCCAAATCGAACGTTGTATTCAATCAGTTTTACTCCGTCGCTAGTTGCGATGAAGCCGCCGTACAATACTCCTCTGTAAAACTCGCCAGTCTCTTCTTTCAGGACTCGTATAACCGCTTCGTTAATCGACCGCGCGATCTCTATGTCGGCCGAACTCAGAAAAGGCAAATTTCCTCCCTTGCAGGAATAAGAACCCATCCCGCCTGTGTTGGGACCGGTATCGCCGACGCCGATTCTCTTGTGATCCTGCACCACCGGCATATGCCGGACATGCTCCCCGTCCGAGAACGACTGTAGGCTGAACTCCTCGCCTTCGAGCTTCTCCTCTATCACGACGGACCTCTTGCCGGTTTCCATTTGCTCCTGGCAGTACTCAGTCGCCTCTTTGATTGAAAACAGATGCACGTCAGAAACCTTCACTCCTTTGCCACCTGTTAAGCCGTCTGGCTTTACGACAAAATGTCCAAGGCCCTCCAGGTACTGCTTGATTCCGTCAAGTTTGGTAAAGACTTTGAATTTCGGATTCCCTGGAATTCCGCGTCTTTCCAAAAGCTGGCGAGCGTATGCTTTGCTCGACTCTAATTTCGCGAGAACACTCGTCGGTCCCACGCTCGGAATTCCAAATTCCCTTTGGGCGATGTCGACGAAGCCTGCATCGAGCGGTTCCTCGGGTCCGATAACGACAAAATCAGGACTCGAATTTTTCAGTGCGGCTCGAAATTCGTTCTTCGCATCCTCTCGCTCTTTTTCTGTCGAACCCAACTTGCCAGTGACAAGATGCTGTACCGATTCGACGCGATCACTGGCCTCCAATTTACGTCGTATGGCAGTTGTCCGGCCATCTTTTCCGACGAGGCCGACGTTCACTTTTTTTAGTTGTTTCGTCAGTTTCATACACGCTCAATTGAGACGCGCAGATTGCGAGACAGGAGCCTTCAAAGTAGCCCTCGCTTGATCAGAAGGCAACGCGATGCGCGAAGAAGTCGCGTTGCCTGAAAAATGGCGAAAAGCGGCGCCAAGCCTGTAAGGAGGTCGCGAATTCAGACTGGCTAAGCCGAACAACACCATGAAAGCCGCTCGGGACGCACAATACCTAGAGTATGTGCTCACTGTCAACCCTATATTTAGTGTTCATTAACTTCTCATCCAGCGTGGAATATGTGGGAATTCAGAGTGGAAATATCGCCCTGAGTCGCGTTAAAATAGGGCGCGTTTTACCTATGTCGAGCCGGCCAACTGAATCTCCTCGGCCTTTCCGGCGGTGGAAACTTGCGATCGAGAAGGCCCAATATCGCTTTCGCCTTCCTGATGAGGCCGCGAAGATAATTCCCTGGTTAAAACCCGAGGTTGGGTTTTCCATCGAATGCGAAGCATTTCTTGGTACATACGGCCAGGTTCAAATTACCGCTGCGTCCCCGACGGCCGGGATTGCCGCACGATTAACCTCCGAGATCGTCACGGCGGCATTCGAGCCTAAAGCAACTCTGACAGACTTGACTCAGCTCATACGTTTTGCCGGCGCGATTTGGCCACTTAGGTTTTCGTTTGAGCAGCCGGCCGATCACCCAACTGGGAAATTCAGGCTCTATTTGAGTACGGAAATGTCAGACGAGGGTATCCTGCCTGGATGCGGGGAGGAACTAGTGATCTTCGCGGCCGCCTCACTTGTTGAACTATGGAAGCCTGGTGACTGGATCCAAAATGTACGAGCAATCCGTGCGGATCTCGAGCGCATCATCGGCGCTGCGGCACACGAGCTTGAGGAATTGCTCTGACTTCGTAAGACGCACACGCGACAGTCCCATCCGGCAGAAATCGACTTGAGGAACTGGCCCAGCACACGGCCAAAACGGGCCGGACAATTGTTTATTGAATCGGTGCCATCAGCCTGGCTGTGCTGCGCTGTTGCATTCGCCTTTTGAACTCAGCGAAAATCATTCAGCCGGTTTCCTAACAGTCGCGATAGCGCGCGACCAACCGGCGCTGGAACGGTCGCGGCTTGGACTTCCTGCAATGTGTAGCCGCCGTAGAGCGCCCGCTGCTCGATCTCTTGCGTCGCACCCTTGTTCCGCCGCCCTTTGTTAAACAGCGTTGACACCCGATTTGAGTCAGTGAGCTCAAAGCATTTGTGCGCCGCGCGAAAGATCGTTTGGTTCGACAAAAGTAATTCGCAGGTCCTTTAGCTTAGCTTATCCGAATCCCCCGAATCGAGCTGCTTCGCCAACTGATCTCGAACGAATTGACACAGCCGAGCAAAAGCATCCAGCTTTTCAATCCGCCGTTGAATATTCTCTCTAGCCGCTTCATCTGTTGGCTGCGCCCGTACGTCTAATTCGTCTTTTCGTTCAGTGAGCTTTGTTACAACACTGACATCAGTCGCTCGAACGTCGCTGACCAAGGACGGCGCCATTGCGTTGTCGAGCCAAGCTCGCACGGATTCGCTCGTCGCCGCCTGAGCGGCTTCGGTTAGCAACACATCGATAGCAGCGCGAGCAGCGAAATCAGCAGCGAGCGCCAATTGCACGAGCGAATTGACGGGGCTCGCGGGATTCTCAGGCGTCTCCACGAGTTCGCGAGCAAGATAAAACGGCCGCGGCTCGTCGGGATGCAAGCGCGCAAGCGACTGAAAAATGGGTTCGAAGCTCTCAAACGGGCGCCGTCCGTCAGGCAAATTGGAGCGGTGTTTCCATATTGAAACAATCGTCCTGAAGCAACGCTCCTCTGCGGTGATTTTTTCTTCGCCTGTAGCAGTTTCAGCTGTGACGATTTGTTGCGCTATGTAGTGCGCCATCCAGCGCGAGAGGATATCGACGTCCCCGTGTCTTTCTGCGCTGAAGCTCTCGATCAGCTGCTTACCCAACCTGATAACTTTTTCCTGCATCTTTGAGAACTCCGTCCGAAGAAAAGACGAATACTTTGTGTGAAGGATCAAGATAGCCGTAGTTAAATTCGTTCGTGGAGTACCTCTTGTCTTGGCGTCGTGCGATTTGCACCTCTATGATTAGGTCCTTGTTTGTCACAGCGCAGAGCTGCTTCAGAAGTGTGATCGACGCGCAGAGCCTAATTCCGTGTCGATGTGGCTCCTCCCGCTCTCCTCTTCGCCACGTTTTTTCCTCGCTCCAAGTTTCTGATTTCATGAGAATGTCGGGTCTCTCGCCTTGCCGGCAGTGGCGCTTTTCACGGTCAGCTGTCAAATCAAGCATTACTGCAAACGATTCGCCGACTTCCAATGGCGGGTAGTGGATTTCACGGGCGTGTGGGTCGAAGGCATCAAGTCGCGTATCGATCCCGTTCGGGTCAACGATCCATCCCGTGAGTTCGAATGGAGCATACGTTTCTTCAGCGTCGGATTCACGATACGATGGCAGTCTACAGTTGTACGGGTGTTCACAAGTCCGCATCGCAGTTGCAAGCGCCAATACGGTTTCACGAGTTACAAGCGCACTGCTGATTCGAATGGTTTCGATCGAGTAATATTGATGATCGAGCCATGAGCCGGCCACGCATATTGACCCTGGCATGGACGTTTGCACTACAACGCAGTCAAAAAAGTCTTCGGCTGTAACGCTCCACGGCCAATCGCGGTCCCCAGGTTTTGTTAGCCACTGCCGCCTTTTAAGTGGCGTAGGGTCGCGGCGATCGAACAGCCAGCGACCATCCGAGCGTGTCAGCCAATGCCTACTTAGCCACTCGTCCCATGGATCGGCGTGATCTTCCCAGTAACCGCCTACTCGCCGCACAACCGGGAAGCTATTAAGCAGCCGAGCCGCAACGCAGAAGAACGCATGATAAGAATAGTAGAAGGAATAGTCGTCCACTCGCGGATAGCTACCGTGGTCGTGCGATGTCGCCCAATACCCGTATGATCCGGAATTCCACAGTTCCTTTCGTCCATCGCTCGAGTAATCAGCCGTCTCGGAAACTCGAAGATCGTGAACGGCGACTACCTTGGCTAGCTCGATCAATTCTTCTTTATCGACGGCAAACAGGCCCGCGAGTTGGTTGAACCAATAGTCGTCGAAATCCCAAGCCAAATGAAGCTTTGGCACAGGATGCTCAGCCAGAAGCAAACTCAATGGTGTCGACGGCGGATCTTCGTTGACTTCGCGCAACGGGAATTGGCTCCGGCCAACTCGGCGAAGATTTTCGAAAAGGGCCGGGGCATATGTTCCCGGTAAAGCGTTCTCTATCGAGACCGCGATGCTGGCAGCGGCACGTTGGATCAGGACATGCCGTATTCCGCTCAAAGCTATATCCGCAAATTCCTCGGCATGCGGCCGCAGCGGATCGGGATTGTCAATTGCAGCGCGCGACATTGCGATGAGCAGATACAAGGCCGAATGCAGTCCATAAAAAGGGAATTCATGGCTGCCGAAGGCGCCAACTTTACCGGCCTGCAACCATTGAACCAACGAGGTAATCTCACTGCAGCATGAGAATGCAACCAAGCGGCGGACACAGTGAGCCGCCTGCCAGCGTTCGGCTGAATCCGGCGAGCCCAAAGCAGACCATATGAAGCCGGCGACCGCGTTGGACATCTCTTGCGGTGGGCGAAGCCATTCCGACCACACGCCGTCGCCATACTCGGGGACGATGTGCAATTCGAATCGCGCAATGCCAAATTCAAGGACATCCGCCGCTTCTTCGGGGGTTAACGAGTTGGCAATTGAAATCACGAACCCGAACAGCGTGGTTGCAGGGAGCACATCTACTGATTCAGCGAGTCCCTCTATTGCTCCCTCACGAAGGGCAGCAAGTAATTGATCATCCCATCCCTGAACTGGAAACCAGTGGTGGAGGCGCTCGGTACTCGAGAATTGGAGGGGGAAGCGTCTGCCGAGATTTCGGGCAAAACGGCGCCAACCGCGCTTGATGGCGATTTTTTGTGACCAAGCATCAGGAATAGCCTGAAGAGCACAGGCAACGTCGTATACGTCTACTGTCTCTGATCCGAGTAGTGCATCCAAGAATCTTGCTTCTTCGTCAGCGGGGACGCGTCGAACAATCTCGCGCCAGAAGCTCGCGAACGCCGTTCGGTTATCGAGATCATCGAAACGCTTGACAGCTTCAGTGATGCCATCCGCTGTTGTTAGGTTGAGACCGTGCAGCAGCTGAACTGACTGGCGCGCGTTGCTCTCCGCACTTTCAAAGTGCGTAAGCGGCCGGTCCCACTCGGTCGCAGCATCATCAGCTTCGTTAAGGCCGTTGAGTACCATCTCAATCGCAGCCGGATCGAGACGGTAATCATCGACACATTTTTTCACTACCAATGCATCTTTGCGGCTTGGACCGTGCAGTTCGAGATCTTGGATTGCAGAGTCGAGGATGGCCTGCTTCAGTCGATCGGTCGGCGCTTTCGAAATACATGTAACCGCGAAATCCGAAGAGCCATAACAGCCGAAGAAACCGCTGAAGCACCAACCCACGTCAGGCTCAATCACACCAGTAGTTACCGCTTCAGATATAAGACTCAGGATCTGATGCGGAAGAAAGCCGACGTGGCGGTCGCGCCAACGACTCAAAGCGGCAAGTGCGGCGGCTGGGGCGAGGCGAATGCCGACCCTAAAAACGTCATCGCGGTCCCAATACTTCTCTCGGCCGACAGTGTCGCCAACCATCTCGGCAACTCTAAAGAACCGGTAAACGACACCGGCTCGCGTGTGTTCAACCGTTGCGGCTTGATTTGCTAAGGAAACGAGAGCTTCCCACCGCTGCACTACTTCATCCCCGAATTTGGATACTGCTTCGATAGCGAGGTCGAAATATGCAGCAGAATCGGATTTGCTGACTGGAAGAATGGCGCGCGCGAGCTCCACCCACGATTCGGCACGTTGCTCTGGTCCTTCATCCGTAAGAGTTTCAATGGTTCGCCGTGCCGAAACTTCCAGCGCGGAGCGCAAAGAGATCAGATGCTGCTGTCGGACGGCGACTCGCAAAGCGGAGAGCCGTTGTCCTAGATGAAACGCATCATTAGATTGTCTAACAATACCGTCAATAAAATCATCGAGATCCGCTTGTTTCACTGCGCTGTGGATGACTAGGAGCGCGAACCGCGCTGCTGAAATGTATTGGGGTAGGCGATCAACTCTGTGATGTCGGCCGGAAACGGCACGTTGTGACGACTCGATGAGGGCACGGTAATCGACGGCTTTGCTGGATCCGCATAATAAGGTTGCGCGAGCCATGTACCACGGAAACAAGCCATCGAGCGTCTGACACAAATCGGTGTTTTCACCGGCATCTGGGCGGTCAGCCGTGTCCTGATCTGAAGTCTTTGGCGGGAGAAGGCTGCGAGGATCGACCGTAAACTCTCCATTAAGCACACGTCGCAACGCCGCAGCACGAAGGAATACATCGGGTGCTCCTCGGTAGGCATCGCGAACTAAGGATGGACTCGCGTACTCTGCAAAGTAATACCCTAGGACAGCAAGAATGTTGTTAGCAGCCAAGACTTTTGCGGCACACGCTTCGGCAAAGCTGATGATAGCTGGAACCAGGGGTGACCGACCCAAGGTGTCGGCGGGAAGTGCGATTCGCGTCTTCTCGTTGGCCAGTTTTCTTAAAGCATGCGAGAGGACGCGCCTGTTTGGATACCGGCCGACTTCTACTAGTTCGTCCGCTAATGCGATGACAAGATAGATATTGTTCGAACCAGACTCGCCGATGTGCTCGATGTCGTCGTATCGCTCAGCGTCTAAGAGGCGTCGTACTAACAATCGCGTGATCCTGAAGATAACCTCCACTGGGCGCCAACCCACGAGGGACTTTGCACATTCTGCTGCTCCGAAAAGGTTCAGGCTAGCCCACGCGAACTCGACCAGATCGTCATCTGAAAGCTCCTCCGGATAAAACCGATCTTTGCGCCTTCTCTTTTTGCGTTCTTCGAAGTACAGATACAACCAACGCTGAGCAGCTCGTAGGTAAGCTCGCGCTTCTCCTTTGAAGTCTGCAACAGATGACAGAAGGGCGGCAGCGTACACGTTAGCTGAGCCTTCCCATGACGCGGCGAGCTTTCGCCCGTAAGCAAGCTCCTGGACGCGATGCGCGTCTTGCAGCAGCGCAACGATGTCGATATTGTCCTGCAGCAGCTTTGTTTGTCGAGTGTCGCCGGCGACCTCTTCCGCCGCACGCAGCGCGAGTCGGGCAGCGTCTGCATACCGCTTTAGTTTCAGCGCGGCCCTGAATGCGAACTGTAGCCGATATACGCGAACGTTTCTCTCATCAATGGGGTTATCATGCGGCAAAAGGTCGTCAGATAACGCGAGTTGAATGAGCTGTTGATACTCTCCAGCACGCAGCAGCAGCTGTGGCAACGACCGGGAGACATACGCATATTTCTTAGCTAATGGCTGAACGGCACGTGCGTAAGCGGCAATCTGTTCTGGCGCTGCACTAAAGGTATTTCTGAACCACGTCTCAGTCGGCTCGTCGCGGAACTGAACAGAGTCATCGGTGAGCCAGAGAGGCCGGCCGAGGTCGCTGACGAAACTCCTAACAGTGGAAATATGCACATCTGCTGCATGGGCGAGCACTTCGATCGGAATGAAGGGCGGAAAATTTGCCAATCCGCCACAAATCGAGTTGATCTGAGTTCGCGCCACGCCTGGACTCCTGTCTTTGATCTGCTCGACGGCGGCAGCGAGTTGGGCACCAATCTGTTCGTCAACCGTAGTGCCGATCGGGCCGAGACTCGCTAGCAGATCATCAACACTACGATGCTGTATCGCAAGGACGGTTGCTTGCACACGAGGATTGCCGCCCGTGAGTCGATGAAATTCGACGCCATCGCGATCTGTTGCGCCTGGCCAAGTGTGCCGAAGATGAATTGTGCTCTCGCCACTGCTGAATGGATTAAGCGGGTACTGAGTTACTCTCGCTGGAGGATCAAGTAGGTCCACACGTTCCGTGCGACAGAGAACTACCAGGCGGCACCCTTGCGGAAGGCGCTCGCGAAGAAAAAAACGTACGAATGACGTTTCGCCGGCGTCTGCGGCCGCCATCTCAGCGTTATCTGCCGCATCAATGAAAATTGCTACAAGAGCGCTCGGAGTAACCTCACGCAACGATTGCTCCGCTTGTGCAAGACGGATAAGGAACGCGCGAAACAGCGCATCTGCCGATTGATTGGGTCCGATCAACGTTCGGCAATATCCGCGTACTGCCAGTTCGTTTGCGATCTGGATCAAGCCATCTGACGCTCGATGGCGAGGCTGGCTTGCGTTGCGGTAAGTGCCGCCGCCGAAACAATCATAAACGACGCCGAAAGAACCTGAAGGCAGTGATTTGGCGAGTTGACGAGCAACCACTGTTTTGCCGACGCCACCCGGCGCATGGATGAGCAACGGTTTGTCCGTAGTCTCGATCAGTTTAAGGATTTCGTCGTGCTGTTCACGACGGATAAAATTCGTAAGTGTTTCGAATCGCGGAGGAGCGGGAAACAAGTCCTGTTCCGACGCAACCCCTAATCGGCTGAGAACATGTTCGCGATATATCTCGCCAGTGGTTGAGCTCGGCAGTGCGCGATCCTGAACGAGCGCAATAAGTTTATCGACTTCGTGGCTGCCGATAAAGCCGGCGATGTATTCGGTTACTTCGGAGTGAAGCTTTTCCTTTTGCACCACGTAGTCGCCTTCGCCGTCGACAAAGCGCAACACGCTGCAGAAGTTCTGCAGCTTATCCCCGTGCAGATCCGTCAGCTTTTGGAGCTTGTCCCTGAGGTTCCGATCAACAGACGCCCCAGCGGCAATGCCATGGATCACATCTTTTACCGGCTGTGCGACCGAACGATTTGTGACAACTGAGAAAGTAACCCGAGCCGCTGGTTTTGCGTCGGAACGGTTTTGCAGCGCAGCCTTTTGCCGATCGGCGAAGCCTTTCAAGGTGTCTCTTAACTCCCCGAAACTGATCCTGCGGTGTCTTCGCACGGTCGAGTGCTTTAACTGGAAGTAATCGACAGCTAAACCATCACTGTCAGAGTGTGAGTACTCCGCAACATCAATCACGTATTCGCCGCGTGGCTGATCCTCCCGCGAGCCTTCGATGGTGATACACTCTAGCGGCGAGTTGAGATCCAGCAGCCGCAGGCAACGTCGTGCGGCCCAACGATAGTGAAACACATCGCCAGCACGTGAGTAGCGAACCAGTGGGTTGCGCACGATGTAATGTACCGCATATGTCCCCGGACTAAAGCGACCGGATTCTCGGCGGTCTACGGCAACGTCTTTTTTCGCTGCTGCAAATCAGATGCTTTCCTTCTGTCCGCCAGCTTGCTACCAACAGAGACCGTGAATCGCAAGATTGTGTCGGCTGTCGCGCTACTCAGCATCTCAGCGGTCTTGTCGGTCTTCGGCGCGAGCGAAACCGTCACGTTTGTTTCGCCCTGTAAGATCAGTGGTAGTCACGGCGTTGACCGTTGGCCCGCGAAAACTGACCCGGAGCGGATGCCAGCCGACAAGTCCAAGATCACTAAGATTACGCCGTCAAAAATATATCAGTGGCCCGGCGTCGGCAGAGAAGCCGGTCTGACGCGCAAATCCAAGCGAATCCCAGCTGAGCAACGTTGGTTTTCGCTCACCGGATCGGTTGAGGACATCCGCGTTGAAGCTGACGGCGATATTCACCTTTCTCTTGTCGATGCCCACGGCAACCGGCCTGGAATTGTCGGGGTTGAGATTCCGCCGAAGCTGATGTGGTGCGAGTTTCGTAAGCTCGTTTTCAGTTGGACGACCGCGAAATTCCCATTCCACTTCAAATCGTCTAAGGTTCTCACAATCGTCGGGCGGCATGTGACAACGGTTACCGGAAAAGCGTTTTACGATATTGACCACGCACCCAAAGATCGCTCTAACCACCGGCCGCATCCGCCGTTCGCGCTCGGCTACGCGGTTTGGGAGATTCACCCGGTAATGGCTATCACCAAATGAAATACTGGGAAATCATCGCTGACCATCTCAGTGCTGCCGGCTGGACGTGGGGATATTCGACGGTTTTGACGACCCGCGGCGTGCTCCATGTTGTCGACGCGTGTCGGCGCGGTGCACCGCGCATGATTGTCCGCTCAGACGAGAAGCTTAGCGCGTTCCTCGAGATCGAAAGGATGACAAATGACTCATCGGTACCAGGTTCGGCCACGAACGGACAATTCTGGCGTTGACCTAGTTTCAGACGCGCTACCGTTTGGCCGATTGTGGTATGCCGAACCGAATGCGGCAAAGAACGCGATCAGTTACGCGCAGTTCTACAGCCGGGCACACCAAGCGACGATCGACGTTATTGATCGTTCCGGCGCAATCGTCGCCACCTACGAACACGCCGGCAATTTCTCAGAATTTTGACTGCAAAGTACAGGCGCGCTTAACGTCGGAGCTTATCACTTCTCATTGTCAGGCAATTGCTTTACCGTGGCAGTCCGATGGCGGGCGCAGACAAATCCCTCGAAAAATGGATTTGGGATGCGGCGTGTTCGATTCGCGGCGCGAAGGATGCGCCGAAATACAAGGATTACATTCTTCCGCTGATTTTCGCGAAGCGCTTGTGCGATGTTTTCGATGACGAGCTGAACCGGATCGCGAAAGAAGTCGGCTCGCGCGCAAAGGCTTTTGCGCTCGTGAAGCACGACAAAAAGCTGGTTCGGTTTTTTCTGCCGCTTGAGCCGAGCGATCCCGAGAAGCCCGTTTGGTCAGTGATTCGGACGTTGTCGAACAAAATCGGCGAGCAATTAACCACTCATTTGCGCGCAATCGCCGATGCGAATCCCTTGCTCAAGGGAATCATCGATCGCGTCGATTTCAACGCGACGACGCACGGTGTGCGTGATCTAGACGATGATCGGCTGAGCAATTTGGTCGAGCGCATTAGTGAGAAGCGGCTCGGGCTGGATAATGTCGAGCCGGACATCATCGGCAGAAGCTACGAGTATCTGATCCGCAAATTCGCTGAGGGCAGCGTTTCGAGCGCGGGCGAGTTTTATACGCCGACAGAAGTTGGTTTTGTAATCGCACGCGTTGTCGATCTCCAGGCGGGAATGGAGATTTACGATCCGTGCTGTGGTTCCTCCGGACTGCTCATCAAATGCCAACTCGTTCTGAATGAGAAAATGCAAAAGCAATTCCGTGACGGTTCAGCGCCGCTTCGGCTCTACGGGCAGGAGTACGTGCCAGAAACGTGGGCGATGTCGAACATGAACATGATAATCCACGACATGGAAGGCCGGATCGAACTCGGTGACACATTCAAGAATCCGAAATTCCGGAGGGGCAATCGACTTCAGACCTTTGACCGCGTGGTCACGAATCCGATGTGGAACCAGGATTGGTGGACTGAAAAAGATTACGACGCCGACGAGTTCGATCGGTTCCCGAAAGGCGCAGGTTATCCGGGTCGTAAAGCTGATTGGGGTTGGGTACAAATTGTCCTGGCGACCCTCAATGATAGGGGACGTGCCGCTATTGTCCTCGACACCGGAGCGGCTTCGCGCGGTTCGGGCAACGCGAATACCAACAGGGAAAAAGAAGTGCGCCGCTGGTTCGTCGAGCAAGATGTAATCGAGGGCGTGATTTATCTGCCGGAAAATCTTTTCTACAACACCAGCGCGCCCGGCATTATCCTCGTGCTGAACAAGGCCAAGGCGAAAGAGCGGCAGGCCAAATTTTTTCTCCTCAACGCCTCGAACGAATTCACCAAGGGCGACCCGAAAAATTATCTGGCCGCGGACGCCATCGTGCGCATCGCCGAGACATTCAACGCCTGGAAGGAAGTAGAGAATTACTCTTGCGTCGTGAGCCGTGACGAGATTGTAAAAAAGGACTTCAACATTTCGCCGAGTCGTTACATCCATTCCGGCGAAGGCGAGGAGTATCGGCCCATCGCGGAAATTGTAGATGAGCTGGCAGACATGGAGGACCAAGCTGCCACGATGGACGCGGCGCTGAAGAACATGCTAGCTGGTTTACACGGTTGAAATGAGCACGTTTGCGCAGACGGAGCTCGGCGCACTCCCGACCGACTGGGATGTTGAGCGAGTTGGCGCTTTATTCTCGGTTCAGCAAGGGAAACAAGTTTCGAAGAGATACCGCGTTGGCAACAATCAACGTCCGTTTCTCCGGACCAAAAACGTTCTTTGGGGTCGACTTGATCTAAATGACCTTGATCAAATGCACTTCACCGAAGCAGAAGAGCAGCGACTAAGTCTACATCGCGGCGATTTACTTGTGTGCGAAGGCGGAGATATCGGGCGCACGGCAATTTGGCGAAACGGAGTCGCCCGGTGTTATTACCAGAATCATTTGCACCGAATGCGGCCACGAGATGCCGCTAAAGTGGACCCTGAATTCGCCATGTTTTGGCTCTGGTATGCGTTCGAGGTAGGCGGAGTCTATTTCGGCCGAGGCAATGTTACAACGATCCCAAACTTATCTCGGTCAAGACTGTGTGAACTTCCATTGCCGCTTCCATCACTGACTGAGCAGCGAAGAATTACGGGCGTATTGGCTCTATTGCAGCAAGCGATCACACAGCAAGAGCGCTTACTGGCGGTGACCCAGGAGTTAAAGAGAGCGGTCCTGGCTCAACTTTTCACCCAAGGCCTTCACCACGAGCCCCAAAAACAAACCGGACTCAAGGCAATCCCGCAAAGTTGGGAAGTCGTCGAACTTGGCAGCGCCGTGGAACAGATTGACTACGGGATTTCCGCGCCGATCCCGAAAGCGCCACCGAAAAATGGCGTAAAGATTGTCAGCACAGCCGACATCACAAAAGATGGACGTCTGCTTTACGATCAAATCCGGAGAATTGAAGCATCGGCGAAGACAGTTAAGCGGCTTACGCTGCAAAGCGGAGACGTGCTGTTCAATTGGCGAAACTCGGCCGAACTAATTGGCAAGACCGCTGTGTTTGACGAACAACCAGAAGCGCATGTTTTCGCGTCGTTCATCCTGCGCATAAAATGCGGCGAGAAGAAGTCGCACAATTTTTTCTTGGCGCAGTTGATGAATCATTTCCGAGAAATTGGCGTGTTCGTGAAGCTTGCACGCCGGGCGGTAAATCAGGCGAATTACAATCGCAACGAAATTTCAGTGCTAAAGATTCCGCTGCCGAGTTATGCAGAGCAGCGCGAGATTGCGGCTGCAATCGCCGCCGTGGACCGCAAGATCGAACACCACCGTCGCAAGCACGCGGCGTTGAGCGCGCTGTTCCGCACGCTGCTGCACGAGTTGATGACAGCGCGGATTCGCATTCACGATACCGATCTGCGACCCGTTGAGGTATGCGCGAGGTAGTCAGCCGAGAGGTCGATAAAATTTTCAACGAGCGTCGTGGGGCCTCTTTGCGCGACGTAGTCGATGCCCTAAATGAAATTGATCTGGCTCTCACGCAGGAGGAACTGCAACAAGTTTGTCAATTGCTTTCGCGGAAGGGCTGGACCGGTCACGGCGACTGTGTGGCGCCTGAGATTGTCCGAAAAGTCGTCAGTGAGCTTGTTTCCGGAGAACACATTCAGAATGTTCTCGATCCTTGGAGCGGCTCCGGAAATTTCTTGGTTGACATCATTTCTTCGCTCAGCGGTGTCCGACGTGCAGTAGCGGTGACGCCGAGCAAAGAACTCTGGAGTCACGCAAAGGCATTCTGGGAAATTCTGGATCCCTCGGAATCCACCAAGAAAATCGAGTGGCGGCTCGATTCGCCGATTCAATACATCATTCAATCAGATGAGGAGTTCGACTTGGTTTCTAGTGTTCTGCCCTTCGGTGCATTCGCTTCACGTGAGGATGTCGCAGCTGTTCAGGCATTCGCGAAATGCGACGTCAAAGATGACCTCGGTAACCTGATACTCTTCGCGGCGTCGTTGCGACTGCGACTAGGCGGAATGGGTGTGTTCGTCGTTCCGCCGAGTTTCGTTAAGCCGCGCGAAAACTCAAGTGCATATGTCTCATTGCGATCTGTCGGCTTAGACTTGGACGCGTATCTCGCGCTGCCAGAAAAAACCTTCGAGCCTTTCACGAGCATTTCGACAGGCGTTGCAATTATCCGGCGCGGAAAACAGCAAGCGATCTTCCTCGGCGAAATCCAAGAAAGCGACAAACGACAAGCCGTTTTGATCGACAACTGGCGGCGACAACAAGCCGGAGCCGAGTTCAGCTTGGGCGTTCTTGCCGACAAAGACGGATTCACAGGTTACGCCGCCTTCCGGGCACGCGCTGAGCTTGAAGCGGCTCTCAGGCGAATCGGATTACCTTTGACCTCGACGAGCAACGTAATCGTCGAAGTAAATCCAGCAAAGCAGGAGAAATTCGAGGACCGCAGCAACGCCATCTATGTTCCAAATATCGGCACCTCTTCGGTCGTTGTGGCACAGGAGGAATTGAAAAACAAACCTCACAATTACTTTCAGTGGGTGTTGAATCCCGAAGTTGTTGATGCACGCTATTTCGCCGGCTTTTTAAACACAGAGGTCGGCGTGTTGGTTCGTAAAGCGTTGTTATCTGGTACCGTGATCCCGAAGATGACGCTGGGTACGATCAAAGCTGGAGCGCCGCTTGCAGTCCCGCCTGTCGAAGTCCAGCGTCAGATCATCCAAGAAGAGACGCAAATAGCGAATCTTCAGAGCGAATTGAACGAATTGCGGTCAGAGCTCTGGAGGAAACCCAAAAGCGCCACGGCGATTGCTGACAAAATCCGCCGAGTGAACAGAGACGAAACTTTCGTGGATTGGCTCGACACGCTTCCGTTCCCGTTGGCCTCCATCCTTTGGTACTATCACACTACCAAGCGTCCGAAGGACAAACTGGAACTGTTAACAAGATTCTTTGAAGCCCTCGCGGAGTTCCTATCCGCGACGCTACTGAGCGCGGCCAAGATGGATGAGCCCTTTTGGTCGGAAGCACAAGCAATGCTTTCCGAGAATCGCGAGCAACTGGAAAAAAGCTCTTTCGGCGCATGGGTGAGCGTGGCCGGTGCAACAGCCAAATCTCTGCGTAGAATCTACAACAACGAGCGCTCGACAGTCGATGCGGCGATCCGCAGAAATCGAGTAGAACGGATTCTCGCAACGAGCCACTCAGAATTTATTGAGGCTCTGCTTTCGAAAAAGATCATCGGCGCCCTTCAGGAAGCGAACGCTTATCGCAACAGCTATATCGGGCACGCCGGTATGTTGACTGATCAGATTGCAGGAACTCTTCTGCCGACACTAGAAGCTTCTTTGGCGGAAGTGCGGTCCTGCTACGGCACACGTTGGAATCGCTACCTTTTGATTTCACCGACGAGCGAAACGCAGTGGACGGGTGAACGTTTCAAGGTGACCGCGCATCTGTTGAACGGCTCGAGGACTCCATTCCCCACCGAAGTTTTTTCGCTAATTGGTCCATTAAAGACGGGCGTCCTGTATTTTGTCGATCCGATTGAAGATCAGGCGCTGGAGCTGATTCCTTTGATAAAGATCGACAGTCCTCCGATGAGCGAAAGGACAGCTTGTTACTTCTACAATCGCATACAACCTGACGGTGTCCGGTACATCTCGTATCACTACGGTCCCGAAATTGAGCGCAAATATACACCCGATGAAGCACGTGCGATTTTGACGGACCTGCTTGGCCGCTAATGTGTCATGCCCGCTCCTGGCGAATACAAGACAGTCCAAGCACGCATCCTGAAATACGCGCAGGATATCGGCTGGACGTACGTTCCGCGCGCGGAGGCGGAGGCAAGGCGCGGGTTTGATCCCGATGCATTGACGCCAGAACATCGCGCCCGACCGGCGTCGCTTTACTTTGGCGATTTGCTGCACGCCAAAGTTCGCGAGTTCAATCCCAAATACAAAGGAGCGGAGGGCGCACTAGTAGGAGAGTTTCAGCGACTAAACGCGAGCATCGCGGGCAATCGCGAGTTCCTCACTTATTTCCGAAATCAGGGAAAGTTTTTCTCAGCCGAAGAAAGTCGCGAGCTCGACCTGAATATAATTGACTACGCCGACATCACACGCGCACCCGGGCAGTGGCGCAACGTTTATGAAGTAACCGAGGAGTTTTACGTCCATAACGGGCGATACGGAACACGCGAAGATGTTGTTTTTCTGATCAATGGCCTTCCCGTACTCGTGATCGAGTGCAAAAACGCAACCAAAGATGAAGCGATCGCGCTAGGGATCGATCAGATTCGCCGTTATCACGCTGAAACGCCCGAGGTTGTAATGCCGGAAATGATCTTTACGGCCACGGAGGCGATCGGATTTTCCTATGGTGTGACCTGGAACATGATTCGTCGAAACATTTTTAACTGGAAGGACGAGCAGGTCGGAAATCTTGAGGCGAAGATAAAGAGCTTTTGCGAGGTTCCGCACATCCTGCGGTTCCTCAAAGACTTCATTCTTTTTGTCGAAAAGGAAGAGGAGCTGCAGAAAATCATTCTGCGACAGCATCAGACTGCAGCCGTCAATCGCGTCGTGCAACGCGCGCTCGACCCGCAACGCACGCGTGGCCTGGTGTGGCATACGCAAGGAAGCGGCAAGACTTACACGATGATCAAGTCTGCAGATTTGCTCTTCAAAGCAAACGAAGCGCAAAAGCCGACAATTTTGCTGATGATCGACAGGAACGAACTTGAGGATCAAATGCTCAAGAACCTTGCTGCCGTCGGTCTAGCAAATATCGCGCACGCTGACCGGATCGCGACGCTGAACAACCTCCTCGACGAAAAGGGACAGGATTATCGCGGAATCGTAGTGACAACTATTCAGAAATTCCGTGACATGCCGGCCGATCTAAACACGCGGAAGAACATCTTTGTTTTGATTGACGAAGCACATCGGACAACAGGTGGAGACCTCGGCAATTTTCTGATGGCGGGGCTGCCGAACGCATCGTTCATCGGTTTCACTGGCACACCCGTTGATAAAACCGCGTACGGCAAAGGAACGTTCAAAGCGTTCGGTTTCGAGGACGACAAAGGCTATCTGCATAAATACTCCATCGCTGAGAGCATCGAAGATGGGACAACGCTTCCGCTGTACTACAATTTAGCTCCAAACGAGATGCTGGTTCCGCACGAAATCATGGAGAAAGAATTCCTCGCGCTCGCAGCGACCGAGGGAATCGCAGACATTGACGAGTTGAACAAGATTCTGGATCGCGCTGTAAATCTTAAGAACTTCCTTAAGGGAAAAGAGCGAATAGCCAACGTCGCGCGTTACGTTGCCCACCATTATCGGGAAAACGTCGAGAAGCTTGGTTACAAAGCTTTTCTCGTCGCAGTGGATCGCGAAGCATGTGTTTTCTACAAAGAAGAACTCGATAAGATACTTCCAGCCGACTACTCGGAGATTATCTTCACAGGAAACAACAACGACCCCGAGCATTTGAAGCGATGGCATCTGGACGAGAAAAAAGAGCGCCAGATTCGCAAGAGCTTCACGAAGCCCGGTAATCAGCCGAAGATTTTGATCGTCACGGAGAAACTTCTGACCGGCTTCGATGCTCCAATTTTGTATGCGATGTATCTGGATAAGCCGATGCGAGATCACACGCTTCTGCAGGCGATCGCGCGTGTGAATCGGCCGTACGAAGATGAGGATTCTCAAATGATTAAGCCACACGGCTTCGTTCTGGATTTCGTCGGCATCTTTGACAAGTTGGAAAAAGCTCTCGCGTTCGACAGTGAGGAAATCAACGCGATCGTCAAAGACCTCGCGCTGCTGAAGCAACTCTTCAAAGCAAAGATGGAGACGAAAGCACCGGATTACTTGCGGCTGGTCACGCGCGGCTTCGACGACAAGGACGTGGACAACCTGATCGAGCATTTTCGCGATAAAGGCAGGCGGAAGGAATTCTTCAAGGAATACAAAGAGATTGAGATGCTTTATGAGATCATCTCTCCGGACGCATTTCTTCGGCCGTACATTGAGGATTACACCACGTTGTCCTCGATTTATGCCATCGTGCAGAACGCGTACGCGAAAAAAGCTTACGTGGATCGTGCCTTCCAAAAGAAAACCAACGAATTGGTGCAGAAACACATCGGTAGCGTCATCGCAGAAATCTCGCCAGAGTTTTTGGCAATCGACAAATCGACTATCGAAACGATCAAGCAGTGTCATGAGGGCGATGCGATCAAGATCGTAAATTTGGTCAAAGCAATCCAAAACACGGCCGAGAAAAACAGCGACGATCCATTTTTAATCGCTCTGGCTGAGCGAGCGAAAGCGGTGCGTGAGGCGTTCGAAGAAAAGCAAACAGCGACGGCAGACGCCCTCACCGATCTGCTGACAGAGATCGACCGAAACGCGCGCCGAGAGCAGGAACAGCAAGCAAAAGGACTCGATAGCCTCTCCTATTTCGTACTGACGAGACTCTCCGAGGCGAAAATTACGGATGCCGAAGTAGTGATGAAGAAAATTCGAGATGCGTTCACCGAATTTCCCAACTGGAAGCGCAGTGAGGCGGAGCTGCGGGAGCTTCGAAAGCGAGTTACGTTCGCGCTCGTCGCGGTCGAGGACAATATCGAGAAAGTGACAGCGGTTGTTGAGTCGCTGTTCCTATTGCTGCAAAAGGAGAACGTATGAGGCCGCGGGAAAACAAAGAGCGGTTTAAAGCCCGTGTGTCCGAATGGGCCAATAAGCTCGACGTGCAGATTCGATCGATAACAGTCCGACCGATGCGGAATAAATGGGCCTCCTGCTCAACCGCCGGCAATCTGAATTTCAACCAAGACCTGCTGGCGTTCGAACCCAATGTTGTCGATTACGTTATCGTTCACGAGCTTTTGCACTTTTTTGTTCCGAATCATGGAAAGCTCTGGAAGAGCTTAATGCGCGCGCATCTCGGCAGATTTGAATCCGCGGCAGAGAGGCTGCAGAAGCCTCTGTGATGGGTGCAGCAAACTTTTGGAGTACGCCGCCGCAGCGCTGCGTGAACACGACCGATCTGAGGTTCGGTCCCTAGGCCACGCTGAACATCGGGTTCAAAGCCATACCAGAATCTCGCGGCTCGCATGGCTGACGGTCAATTAGGCTGGCTTCTAAAATGTTAATAACGCCTTCTCATTACTGGGCCGATTGGGATCCGGCGGCTTATCCGCCGAACATCCTGCGTCGCGATACCCGAATTTACTGGGAACCGCAAAAAAGCGGAACAGTTGGTTGCTGTGTCGGCACGTTCGTTGGCGAGAATCCGGGGGGTGCTCAGTCGATCTTTGGCCTCAGCTTTGTTGGATACAGCCCGGTCGAGCATAAGAGTCATTCTGGCGATCCCACGCTGCGATTGCTGTTCGACGTATGGCATGAATCCGCACGACTTGGCAGAGTTCAGCCTCAACCGGATGACTACATCGAGGTTTTGAATACGTACTATTTTCGAAATCCAAAGTCTGGGGCTGCGCTCAACGCGTGGTTATCGTGTTCGGGCTCGACGCTCTATTTTCCGTCGCCGCGGCTGAGCAGCAGATTTGTCATCTTGGGTTGGGGTGTTCGGCAAAACGGCAGTTCGCACGTTGCTGCCATGGTTACAAGCCTCCGCCATTGCATGCACGTTCTCATTCCCGGAAGTGACGGCGCGGTCACCGTTGCTTCCGGGGCAGAATTACTATTTCCCGTAACTCCGGCTCCTGTCGCGCCGTCGGGAGTGTTGATGAAAAGCAAGTCGGTGAAACCGGCTTACATCGCCAATCTCGCGCGGCATTTTCGTTAACGATGTGTCTGCGGGTACGGAGCACGCGGCGCGACGCCGATGAGCCGGAGGGAACGATGCGGGCGGGAAACGATGCGCTGACACGGCGCCCAGACAAAGCACTCCCAATCGACGGAAGGCGCCTGCGCATTCGTGCCCGTTGTCGCCAAGGCAATTACGCTAAGATTAGATCGTGGGTCTCATTGGGAACCGTCAGCGAATCCTCGCGGAGTACCCGTCGTGCTATGCGTGTGATGACCGACGCGTTTCAACGGAACACGTTCCGCCGTTGTGTTTCTTCCCAGAAACCAAAGATGCCAATGGGCGGTCGCTGTATCGCAAAAATCTAATCACCGTTCCATCATGTGAATTGCACAACGCCAGTAAGAGCGATGATGATCTATACTCGGCATTTCATCTCGCTTCCACCCTCCGCGGTAACCACTGCGCGCAACTCGTACGCGAAGGAGTAATTGCGCGGCGAATCGAGCGAGATAAGGCAGAGCGAGGGGGCGCTCTAACGAACCGCCTCCTGAGGCAAATTCGCGGATTCATCGGTAATAATCCCTTCGGGGAGTTGGATGCCGCAAGAATGGTCCGCGTTTTGGAGTTGTGCGCGCGCGGACTCTACTTCTATGAGAAGCTTAAGCCGCTGAAGCTTCCGCTGCGAGTCGCGAGCTTGGAATATGATCTGGGAGACGATCCGGCAAAATCCGAGATGCTGCAGACTTACCGGAAATCATTCGACCAGGAGATGGCAGGTTCAGAATACCGCGGCAGCAATCCTGACGTGTTTCGATATGCCGTCTGCGAAAAACCGGAGAAGGATGTCACGATGGTTCATATGATTTTCTTCGACGAGCTACATCGATGGGCATTCTACCATCCCGACGCAGAGCGGCAGAACTTCTGACAGCCGGTTGATCGTGGATTGATTTTGAGCGGTATCCTTCAGCACATTGGTGGAAACGTGGCGGTATAATACGAGCTGGAGAAGAATAAAGATGCACGGTGTTACGGCCTCGTGTTATCGAAAATTTCTGAGACAGTGCAACGCAGCCGATTCACAATGTGCTGAAGTGTATCGATCGTCACGTTCTGCTCCATCATCTCAATGCGCTGAAGTGTTGAATCTGACAAACCAATTTTGCGGGCGAACTGCTGCAAAGTCTGATCGCCGCGCTTCTTTTTGAGAAATTCCGCCAGTTGTTTTCGGAGCTGGTAGCGCACGCCGACAGGGTGCGCTGGTCGCCATCCCACATATGGGATAATTCAGCTTTACGCAGGCCGATTCTTTTGCGTACATGAACCTGGAAGAATGACTGTTCAATCTGCGATCAAAGCCTTGCAGGAGAACGCCGAACACCAGAGCTACGATGTTCCGACCAAAATTTTCGAGCAAAGCCTGGAGGCCACGGCGAACGCCTTGATGTTCACGCGTTATGAAGACGATTGCTGTCAGTATCGAAGCAACCAAGAATGGACAGACCTCATCTTCAAGGAAAACGATCCACTGGAAGCGGCGAAGCTGGTGCCGGACTGGCTCAACGATAAGGCGCAAGCGTGGGAGAAACTGGAGAGCGATGAGGAGGAAGCGCCCGTGTCTCCGAATCGTGCAGCCGTGTTCGAAACCACTAGACCGAGAACCGCTGGAAAGATTGCGCCAGCTATTGCGGGAACCAGAAGCACTCAAGCGCCTCGTGAAGTGGGAGTACCTCCACAACCGGACTCGCAGAAAGCGCAGGAAGCGGCGAGCGCGGACGAGAAGCGAATAGAGGGCGCCGCCTGGACTTGGGGGAAATTGACTGGATCGGACCGTCAGATTGTCCGGGAAGTGACCGATAGAATCTGCGGTGATGGTAAAGGAGAGCAACCGGCTGACGGCCTCAATATTAGGCTGCAGCCTGAACAGCCGCAGCCCGATGTAACAGACTACGGCTCTGGTTCGCGTCTTATTGGGCAATGACTTTTCGGATCGAGCGAATAATTACGATTTGTCGCGTGCTAAATACGCTTTTGCTGTTGTCTATCCTAATCGTCTTGGCGCTGATTCTTTATCGAATCCCGCATTTTCCATCCCAAGCCGACGTTATCGAAGCCGACAAGCCGCACAGTTGGAAAACCCGGGCGAAGTTTTTCGAGAGAATGCCTGCAGTCGCGGTAGTCGGGTCCGTCGCAATTGATGGGCCCGTCAATATTGAGGATGTTGTTCCAATCGACGGCACGGTGAGCATTAGCGAACCATTGGATGTGAAGGTCACAGGTTGTGACGTGAAATTGGACGTAAAACTCACGGACAGTGATTTGCCATTCACGCGACCGATACCCGTGGAGATCCAACGTTAACAGCGCAGATCAACACCACAGCCCCTCGAATCGAAGAGCGGCTGTCCGCGTGTAAAGTTGCGTGTGCCTGATATTCTTGTGGCCGAGATAGTCTTGAATCAGCCGTGTATCGCGGCCTTTATTTGCCAGCGCGAAGCCGCAGCTGTGACGCAGCATGTGAGGATGAACGTTGATGTTCAAGCCGGCTCTCCTTCCGATTTCCGCGCACACGTAATTGCACGCCTGCCGCGTCATTGGGCCGCGCTCCGACAGAAACAACAGCGGCGAATTCGGGCAGACTGAATTCTGCCGCTTTCGCAGCCAGGCTCGCAAGGCGCGAATCTCATCGCCATCCAAGGGTTGATTGGTTGACAGACTGCCTTTTGCTCGGCGGACAGAGACGTGTGCCGTGTCGAGATCGACATCCGAGAGCCGCATGTTGACCAGCTCGCTCACCCGCAGGCCATGTCGGTAGGCGAGAAGCATCATCGCGAAGTTGCGGATGGCGTGGCGGCCTTTACGTGCGGCTCTTAGGAATTTCTCGATCTCGGCTTCGGTTAGGAAGTTCTTTTTGCCGGAATCGACGGTCGCGTTCTCAGTTTTGATAATTACTTTCATCACCAGCTTATTACCCAGCCGGTGCGACTGCCGTCACCCGGTTTCTTTACATTTCGGCTTTTGGCGGCAGCGCGATTTTGAGACTTCGGCCTTCGAAGACGAACCGTCACTCGTTACAGTTGGGCCGATTTGTAAACAGTCAGGGAATTGCACGGCGCCACAAGTGCGTCTTACTTCCCGCAGTATTCGTTAAGTTTGTTTCTTTGGTTTGATCGAGCGTGCGGTGGAAAGATTCGGAACGTTTCCGGCAAATTCATCTGAGGCGAAACAGAAGGGTTATACAAAGAAACCCGATTGGGAGTGTCGTGCATGATTTCATATGCTGAGTTTTTCTGAGTTTGCAGCAAATAGCACACCACCTTTTCCAAAGCGGCGGACCAATTAGTCGTCAAGAGAACTTTTTCTCTACAAGCGCCTGTGCGTGAAACATGGCAAGATGCTTGTCGCCACCAGTCGCGATGACATCTAACGAGACGGAGCTGAGCCACCGCTGGCGGCGGCGAGCGCGGCAAAGACCGAGAATTGTTTCATAAAATTAAATCTGGACTTCACAACGGCCAGCGGTTGGCTCCAGCGATTGGTTAGATGACTGACGTGGTAAGGTCACTGTGCTTTGATAAAATAACTCTTCTCGGACATAGTGCCTCCGAAAGACCGGGCGTCGAATTTGCTTTCGACCTGCAGGCCTGCCGGCGGTGGCACGAGATGACAGGTAATGCGATAGCTCGAGTGCTTCTCATGTAGGGAAAGCGATGCTCCATCACGAAGCTCAAATGACTCACCATAAGATGTGACTCGTGGCTTCGGCGAATCAGTGATGACAAATCGCAAACCCGTGGCCGGAAGAGTCGCGATGATGACGTCGCCGCGCCGAACGACAGACGCGAAAGGCTCTGATGCATGCTCGGCTGCGTGCGATGAGGACAAAGCAGCAATCACCAGACCCAAAGCGATGAAGCGTGGCGTCATCTAACGAGACCAAGCTGAGCGACCGCTGACGAGAGCGCGCTGTGCTTCGGGTTTCAGTGCTGAAGTCATCCGAAATAAGTTTACACGCCGGTCAGCGGTTCGCTCCAGCGCTTGGTTAGGCCCTTACTCGATTGCAATCCAATCCCCTTTGATCTTTTTCTCATCAACATGATAAAGAACACGGGCTTGCATCGTATCAGGCGAGACTAATATCGACCAGAAAAGGCGGCTGCCGAACAAATCTAACTGCTGAAAGTGAAACATCTGCTGATTTTTCCGGGGTCCGATGTACACGCCGATTAGCCGGATGGCCCCGGTAGAAGACAGGCCCATGTCCAGTAAAAAGTGCGAAAGCTTCCGCCTCACCTCGACGGGCGTTTTCATCCAACTGTCTCTCAGCGACGCCTCGCTCTGCTGAGAGCTGGTGCCAAAGCTGATGAGCGAATCAGCGTTGTCGCTTTCTGCGGCAATAACTGTGAAGGCCAAAGAAAGCATAAATAGCGCTGGTAGTGTTCGGTGCACGTGTGGGCCTAATGAGACAGAAGTGAGCTACCGCCACCGAGAACGAGCGGTGCTTGTAGTGAAGGGGTTCTAGTCATGAAAAATGTGAACGCACAGCGGGTGGCGGTTAGCTCGACTGACTGGTTAGATGACTTCACCATGCTGCACGCCGCGCCTTCTGAACTCGACTCCAAATGTCGTCGCTCATGCTCAGCTGCCATACTCCGCCAAGCAAGTTATCGAAGCGCTTGTTTGTTGCGGCTTCTTGCTCAACGCGATCAATGAATGCCGGTCCATGATAGGAAAGCAGAACCTCTAGCGGTCCGGCAGCCAAAACCGCGAGTTGTTCATCGGTGAGATCCTGCTGCACGAGTTGGAGTATAGCGCCCCAAGTGTTCTCGGGATCCTCTTGTGCAGCTTCATCGAGCTCACTGTGACTCCAACGATCCTTCGCAGATGACGGATGATGCTCAAGCCAACTTGCTGCGAGCGCGTCTGATCGTGGCGCTGTCATCTAACGAGACCAAGCTGAGCGACCGCCGCCGAGGGCGAGCGCGGCTGTGAGTGAAACTGTTTTAATCATCTGAAAATCTGAACACACGCCGGGCGGTGGTTCGCTCCAGCGCATGGTTAGACCTCATTGTGGTGCAAGCGGGATCTGATGTCGGCGCAGGGAATCGTCAAATGTGGACTGCGGCGAACGGCTCGTGAGAAACTCTCGATCGGCTGAAAAGCCAAAGGTGCGAACCTGCAGACACTCGAAGCAGATAACGAAATCGATGGATCGACCGCCTTGCTCGATGTGAAGTGCGTGGCGCGGGTTGAAACAGGCGGCAATAGTGCTGTCGTTCTGTGACGCGCCACGTGCGAGCGCTCGCAACAGCGCTCGCTGCTCGTTTGCGTCGGTGATCTGTGCGTGACCCAGAATGTCATACCCGCGAAAGACTGTTTCCGTCTGAATGCTCTCGTCATGTGCGAGCTTGCCAGGATCAATCGAGTAAAGCACGAACTTCGACGGAGTGTCGGCAAGCTTCTGCAGAGCCGTGACGATGTGCGGCTGTTTCGTGCAGCTCGACAAGCTAGCAAGCAGCAGTGAAAGAAACGCCGCGCTCGTCCGCATGAGGCCTAACGAGAGCAAGATGAGCGACGGCGGACGAGAGCGCGCGTCGCCCGGAGTAAGAGCGGGGAAGCCATCTCAGAAGTGGAGCGTACAACGGTCCGCCGTTCGCTCCATCGCATGGTTAGATGCTGCCGTCACTTTTCCGGAAATCGCAGCGCTTGGTTTAAAATACCGATGTATTTCGTGGACGTACTCGAAAGCGGCGGTCGAATCGAGTAAATAGAGAATAAGTAAAAGTTGGCTCGTTGAATCGTGCTGAAGGGAAGCATCGAGTCGCCGAGCCGTTTACGAACTGTCTCCTCGTCTGGATTTGTAGCAAACAAAATCAAGGCTGCGCCAACTGCAAGCGCAGCCCAGATCTGGGCTTGTCGGCTCTTAGCCAATGCTTGATTGTACTCAATCTGAAGTTCTTCATCCGAAAGCTTTGACGCCGATGCGCGCAAAGCCTTGTAGGCTCCGACGAGGATTGCGATGAAAGTGATAAACCACAGAAGCCCTGATAGCCACTCGGGAAATATCTTGCTAACAAGGCCCGCAACCAAACTCGCCCCAACGAAGGCTAGCACATAATGACCCCAATTAAGCGTTAGTTTTTCAATCATCCGGCTGCGTTGTTCCTCATTCATATAATTTTTCCAGTAGTTGGTTAACGTTAAAACGGGCGAAATCGGTCATTCGGCTTCTATACATCGGCGCGCAGAGTCGCATCTAACGAGACGGAGATAAGCCACGGCAGGGTGTCGTGGCAAACACACTGAACGCATTTCCGGGTGGGGCCGTTGGCTTCATCGATTGGTTAGGCCCTGGGCGCATGAACATAGTAGTAAATGAACCAAATGACCAGAGCCGTATATGAGACGAGATTCATGAGGAGTGACGTCCGGGTAAGTGTAGCGATGGAGAATCCGTCCAGCCGGCGCAGAAGAATCCGGCGCTCCATAAGCACAGACGCGACGTAGTATGGAACGAGAAGCGTCATGGAAGCTAAGAACTCTGTCCGCGCAGCGATCTGGTAACGTGCACCGAGCATCAGGCACTCAGTCCAAATCCATGTAATCGTGCTAGTCCCACCGCCAAGCTTCTCTGCTGCCATAGCGATCGGAAAACTGAGCGCGACGAACATGAGCCAAGCGAGGGGGATACCAAGCAGCGTCGAACGTACATTGGCGACAGCGGACGCCGCTAGGGAGGCGCGGAGATCGACGCCATGACGCCAGAAGATGACAAACGCCTCCGCAATGATCACCGGGATGAGCGCGATGAGCCCGAAGATCCAATGCGGAATCAAGGTGGGAATTGCTACATTGGCGAGGAACATGCGAGGCGCCTAACGAAAACAAGATGAGCGACGGGAAACGAGGGCTCGCATCGCTCGGAATGGGAATGTGGAAGTCATCTCAAAAGTGGAGCGTACAGCGGTCCGCCGTTCGCTCCATCGCATGGTTAGACGTAGTCATTCGCGCACGAGGAAAATATCGCGCTTTTCATACGAGGCCTCGACTACTCTAGCGCGATATCCTGCTGCAGTCACAGAAAGCGTGCTGTGCGGCGTAGGCTCTAGGGGTACGACAACCGGATGAAACGTCAGCTTTGTCTCAGCAGGGATATCAAATGAACCGTCCTGTATGGTAATCGCAGTCGCATTTGGATGGCCCTGGACGGTGACTCGAGCACGCGCGATAGGTTTCTTGGTTGCAGCGTCACGCACATACCCACGAGCATGGAGTGTGGTGGGAAAAGGAACAACACAGCCGCAAAGCGAACCGATCACCAAAAACGTCAAGAGGGTTTTCACCGTCGCAATGGAAACTACGTCTAACGAGAACAAGATGAGCGACGGCGGACGCGGACCGTGCGTCGCTCGGAGTCGGACTGTGGAAGTCATCTTAAATGTGAAGCGGACGGCTGTCCGCCGTTCGCTCCATCGCATAGTTAGGCGTTTCGCTTCTTTGCATTGGTAATCTCGGAACACCAACGTTTGCGGCCATCGACAACAAAGCGTTCCTCTGCGCCGGATGCGGTGCGAACGAGAAGCCCGTTCGGGATGAAGCCCGCCGTGAGTCGGGGTGTAGCTTCCGCAATGTCAGCAAGTAGCAAGTTGGTTTCATGTCGCTGGATGTTAACAGCGTGAGAGCGGAAAAAAAGGCGGCGGGTAGTCAGGTAAAGCCAGCCACCAACGCCCTCTCCATTGAAAAAGTGGTTGGCTGGCCCCTGCCACACAACTTCCTCGTCGGGAAAGTCAGGTTGCTGCGCGAGAAAACGTCGGCGCTGAAAAGTGACGAATGCTGCCATGAGAATGCCAAACAGCAGGCCAGCAACGACGCCGCCTGACAGCGCGAGCCGAGAGCCGACAATAAACCAAATGGTAATCGCCATCGCGATGCCGAATGGGATGCCACTGCGCAAAGTGGAAACGACAAAGCGTATCATTGCAGGAAAAGTGTAAAAGCGCCTAACGAGACCAAGCTGAGCGACCGCTGACGAGAGCGAGCCGCCCTTCGGGTTTCAATGTTGAAGTCATCAAAAGGAAATTTACGTGCCGGTCAGCGGTTCGCTCCATCGCCTGGTTAGACCTCTGTGCGACGATCAGCCCGTGGCTGCAAGGCTTGGCGAACAATCGGCTGCCGGATGAGTAAGGCTACAATCAAAGCTGGCAATGCGGTGCAAAACTGCCAAGCAAGTGCGGTTAACTGCACGAGAAGTGAAGCATACGGTATGGCGAGGATAAGGGCCCATCTGCTGAGCAGTGACAACGCCATGAGGATGAAGCACCAAAACAGGGCAGATGCTCCAAATCGGAATCGCGGAATGACACCGAAAGCGATTATCATAGAGGCACTGATTGTCATGTAGATTCCGATAACCCCGACGGCCATCGTCTTGAGTGGCTCGCGCGGAGATGCCATCGCCCGCAAATGCCGATCAGGATGAAGGGTCTGCCATCCCTCCTGGGCAAACGCTACGCCGTACGATAGCGCTACCACCGC
>DATDFM010000197.1:0-3198 GCA_036522635.1 Candidatus Udaeobacter sp.
GGAGAAAAAAAAGCCAATCTACATTACCTGGCCAGTTTGCCGGAAGCACTGCCTGCACTGGTCCGCGCGCAAAAGGCGCAATCCAAAACCGCCCGTGTGAATTTCGACTGGACAGCACTCGGCGACGTGATCGCGAAGTTGAACGAAGAACTTCACGAGACCAAAGAAGCGATTCAGTCAGGGCAACAGGAAAGCATCGAAGAGGAGATTGGCGATCTACTGTTCGCCGTCGTAAATCTCGCGCGGAAGTGCAAAATAGACGCAGAAAGCGCGCTCCAATCTGCTACGGACAAATTCGTCGCCCGCTTTAATCGATTAGAAGACGAACTCAAAAGGCGCGGCAAAACATTGGGCGAAGTGGAACTGGCTGAGATGGATGCGATTTGGGAGACAATCAAAATGACGAGTCCGAATGACGAATCGAAGCATGAACGATGTTAAGGCATCGGCGCCGTTTCGGATTTGGTTATTTCGAGTTTCCTTCGTGCTTCGTCATTCGACATTCGTCATTAATTGTTCATATTTCGCCTCCCGATGAACCTGCTGATCAATTTTTGCCTGGTGCTCTTCGTGCTAATCGCCTCATTGATGGTGCTTGTTATACTGATGCAACGACCAAAGAGTGAGGGTCTCGGCGCGGCTTTTGGCGCCGGAGTCACGGAGAACATTTTCGGCGCGCAAACCACGAACGTGCTGGTGAAGTTTACGACGTGGCTGGCCGGAACATTTTTCGTACTCACGTTTGCGCTGTCAGTCCTTTATGCCCACCAGAGCACAGCCAGCAGTGCTTTCCGTCGTGAGCTGATGAAAAACCAGCCGACCCAACAAACCTCACCGGCGCCTGCGGGATCACAATCATCGCCGGTCTCGTCGCCGGGAACCATGCCGGCCCAGGCTTCGCCCGCCGTTTACCCAGCTGCGACAGCTTCGCCAAAATCATAACCAGTTTTCGTTGGAATCTTTAGTCCTTGTAGCCACGGCCCTGTGGGCCGTCTTTTTGATCTGACAAGCAAGAGCTTAGAACCAGCCACAGGCCGGCGACTACGGCTCCAAGGCCCATCGATCCCGAGAAATCTATTTTGCCTTCCGTGCGAGCTTCGGCGGGAAAAGCCAGAAGAGTCTTCCCTTCTCAGTTTCGGGATCGAACTCGACCAACGCCACACCGGCTTTGGAAAGCTTGATGGAAGCACCAGTTAACGCAGAGATCACACTGGAAAAATCCGGCTCGTGGCCAACCAGCATCAAAACTTTAGAGTGATGGCGCTTGAGCACACTCCTCAACTCGGTAACTCCGAATCCGGGCTCGAGCGCCTCATCCTGGCGCAGCTTTGTTTTCAGTTGTTCCACCGCAATCTCTGCCGTCTGCAAGGCCCGCGGTAACGGACTGGTCACGACCAAATTGGGCTTCACCTTGAGACGGTTCAGAAACCTTCCTACTTGTCTCACCTCTTTTTTACCAAAATCGGTAAGCGGCCGTTCATCATCCGGCTTGGTCCAGCCCGGCCAATCGGCTTCGCCGTGTCTGAGGAAATAGAGTTGCATTCTTTACATCTCCCACAAGGTCCACAAAGGGCATAACGTCAACTATTCAAACTGGCCTTAGTATCCTTTGTGTCCATCGTGAAAGTCTTCATAAGATATTCCATTTTGGTCGCCGCGTGCGGTGATCGGTTTGCCAGAGGCGAACGCCGCCTAGGAAGGCGTTCCGATTATGCCCCATCTCGACGCCGTCCGGCAGATCATCCAATCTCTTGGCGCTTCCGCCGCCGAGCACTACGTAATCGGCGATCAACGCCTTCTTCAACAGCAAGACTGCCCGAAAGACTTCGCGTTTCCATTCCTTTTCGCCAAGGCGCTTCATTCCAGATTTTCCAAGGTACTGCTCGATGATGTGTCCGTTGCCATATGGCAGATCGCCAAGCTCAAGCGACAACACATTGGTTTCCCAAATCAACGCCGATCCCAATCCAGTGCCCAGTCCGAGAAACAACATTCGCCGGCCCCGAAAACTGCCGAGAGCCTGCATGGCCGCGTCATTGATGATCCGCACCGGTTTACCTAACGACTTCTCAAAGTTGAAGCGTGTCCAACCCGACCCAAGGTGCTTTGGTTCGCAGACGATGCTGCCATTCCGAACGGGCGATGGAAAGCCGATCGAGACCGCCTGAAAGCTCCAATCCTGTACCAGCGATTCGATCTGAGTCACCATTTCGCGTGGCGTCATCTCCGGACCGGATTTGAATTTCCGCCTGTGCGCACGCGAGATCATCGCCTTCACATTGGAACCGCCAACATCGATGACAAGGACTCTCTTCTTCACTATTTGTCCGATTTCGTGGCTGCGGGCGACGCGCCTTCTTTAACAACGGCGATCGGCACCAGCCGATCCGCTCGCGCTTTCTTCGTCGAACCGCCGAGCTTCTTCGTTCGCTCACGTGATACTTCTCGAAATTGCCACTGCGCTTGCCGGCGAGGTTCTTCCCCTTCGGGTTTTAATCGTCGATATGTGCCGTCCGCCTGCAACTCCCGCGCCTTCACGCGATCGTTTAGAAATGCGGGAATAACGTCGTTGATGACCTGATCCCGCAACGCGGGCGTCTCGATCGGGAATGCCAGCTCGATTCGCCGGTAAAAATTGCGAGGCATCCAGTCCGCGCTGGAAAGGAAAACCCGCGGTTGACCGGCATTTTCGAAATAATAGATCCGGCTGTGCTCAAGAAAGCGGCCGACAATGCTGATGACGCGGATATTTTCGCTAAGCTCGGGAACTTTCGGACGCAAGCAACAGATCCCCCGCACGACCAGATCGATCGTCACGTCTGCGCAGGAGGCTTCATACAATTTTTCGATGATCTCCTCATCGACCAGCGAATTCATCTTGGCGACGATCCGGGCTGGCTTGCCTGCCAGCGCGTTGTCCCGCTCGCGCTCGATCAGCTTGATAAACCGGCTGTGCATGTCGAACGGTGCGACCATCAATTTTTTCAATCCGGGATACCCGGCGAGCCCGGTAAGCGTGTTGAAAACGATGGCCACTTCTTCGCTTAGCTCAGGTGCACTGGTGAGCAGACTGAAGTCCGTGTAAATGCGTGCGGTCCGAGAGTGGTAATTCCCCGTGCCGAGATGGACGTAACGCCGGAGCTCGTCGGCATCACGGCGAACGATCAGCAACGCCTTGCAATGCGTCTTAAGACCTAC
>DATDFM010000198.1:0-11969 GCA_036522635.1 Candidatus Udaeobacter sp.
CGCACTTTTTGGCGTGCTTCTTCTTCGGACGCGCCGCCGTTGAGCGCCCGTTCATATTCCTGTTCCAGATGCTGCGACAGCTCTTCAACGATTTCCGCCTCTCGGGCGGGAGATAACTGAAGCTCGTGCAACCGGGCGCTGATCTCTGTTTTAAAATCAGGCATGTTGTTGAATCCCAGTGATCAGGTTGATGGCTTCGACGAACTCGCGCCAGCCGGCCCGTTGCTTCGACAGCACGTTCCTGCCACTTGCGGTCAGGCGATAGTAACGGCGCCGTCGTTGGCCCGCCTTTTCAATCCAGCGGCCGCGGATCCACTTCCGTTTCTCGAGTCGATAAAGCAACGGATAAAGCGAAGCGATATTGAATCGAATTGCGCCGCGCGAACGCAGTTCGATCAATTGTCCAATCTCGTATCCGTGCCGTGCGCGATCTTCCAGCAGAGCCAGAATCATCAATTCGGCGCTGCCTTTCTTTAATTCGCGATCCGGGACTGGCGATAACATATATGGCAATGCCATATACAGAGCCGAAAAGCAGTGTCAACTGAGAACGGCTGATGTTCTTTGAACCGATTGATGACAAAAGACACGGAGTGGACAGAATCTGGAAACCAGGAAAACAGGAAGGGAGAGAGAATGACGAAAGAGTTACACTCCGGAATTGGCCGTAGAGCGACTACTCCTGGGCCGCCGCGCGCTCGGCATCCAAGAGGCTGCACGCTCTAGGCATCTGCCGCTATTTGGGGCCCATCCGACACTTGGGGATTCGCGGTAAGTCTATGGCTCCCGGTCCGTGGCGTTCATCTGGGCGGCAATATCACGTTGTAGCGGTGCTTGTGGCAAGCACCGAGGCCAAAACAACAGGCGCCTGGCACAAGCGCCTCTACATGTAATTACTTGTAGGCGATGGCCGCGCTCGACGGGCCGGCAAGATGAATGACTTCGAAACGTTTGAAGCCGACTTCGCGGCACCATTTTTCGAAATCGGCGGCGGAATAATCGAATGCGTCGCCGAATTCGATCAACATGTTTAGCGACATCAGCAGACCGAAAACATTCTCCCGCCGGGCATTATCGATCAGCGCTTCGATGGCAATGAACGCGCCGCCCGGTGGAAGCGCTTCATAGACTGCGCGGATCAACTTCATCTTTTTCTCCAGGTTCCAATCGTGCAGAATCATCCCCATCGTAATCGCGTCGGCCTTCGGCAACGGATCTTGAAAGAAATCGCCAGTCGCAGTGCGAATCCGGTTAGTTAATCCGGCCGCGGCAATGTGCTTTTTCGCCACGGGCTCGACCGGCGGCAGATCAAAACTGATGCACTCGATTTCGGGGTGCTTTTTTGCGACTTCGATGCAGAGCAATCCAGTTGCGCCGCCGATATCGCAGAGCGTCTGGTATCTGGAGAAATCGAATTTGTTGGCAAGCGCTTCGAAGTTGATGCGGGACAGCCCGGTCATCCCATCGAGAAAGCACTCAAGTTTTTCAGGGTCGGCATACAATTCATCGAAGATGTTTTTACCACCATGCTTGGTCTCGTTTTGCGGTTTCCCGGTACGCAGTGCTTCGGGCAAATCATTCCAGTACTTGAACAGCCGTGCATTGAGCATTTCGGGGATTCCGCCGATGTAGCGCGGGCTGCTGCGGTCGAGATACAGAGCGGTGGCAGGTGTGTTGAAATATTTCGCACCGCCGCCATCGCCCTCTCGTTCGAGGAATTTCATGGCCACGAGTGCATCGAGGAAGTCCGCAACGCCGCGAGAATGCAGTGAAAGTCTCTTGCCCACGTCAGCGCCTGTGAGTCGCTGTTGACCAAGTGTGGTGAAAAGATCGAAGGTGACGGCTGTCAGCAGGACTTTGGAATTCCAGAAACCAAACGCAGTTTGCAGGATTGCATCAGGTGTTGGCGAAGTTGTTTCCACGATTGTCGATGTAGCGAATCTCTTACAGGTGACAAGTGACAAGGGGTGAATGCGAACTGGCGATCGGCTATTGTGCAGAATGTGAGGCCAATTGATTGCCAAGCCGCGATATACTTGTCGTCGAAATCTCAACAATGAAACGTTTCGCATTAATCTTTTCGATCGTTTGCTTGATGACGGCGGCCGCCGACGCTGCGCCGGTTATCTTCATTGTTCGACACGCAGAGAAGGCGAGCTCTGGCGGGAGCGACCCTGCTTTATCTCCTGCGGGGGAAAAACGCGCGGAGGCGTTAGCGCGTATTCTGAAAGATTCACAGATTACGTCCGTGTTCGTTACTGAATTCAAACGCACACAGGAAACGGCAGCCCCAACAGCGAAAGCGGCGCAGGTCAGCCCCACAATAGTTTCGGGAAACGATGTTGGCGCACTTGTTGAGAAATTGCGTGCGTTGAAGGGAAACGCGCTCGTGGTTGGGCATGGCAACACGATCCCTGACCTGCTCAAGGCGCTTGGGATTTCGGCGTCGGTCACTATTCCTGAGGACGATTATACCGAAATCTTTGCAGTGCTGCTTAGCGATCCGCCGCAGTTCGTTCGATTGCATTATCCGTTTTGAGAAAAGCGGCAAAAATTCTGTGGAAGAAAATTTTTTGCTTCCCATAAGTCTCCATTCTCGCGGAAAATCGGGGCTTCACATTGAACGCTGAGGATCTCATTAAATCTTTTATCTGTTCGCGCTGGGTTTTGTTGCCCGTCGCCACGCTCTTCTTTCTATGCGTACCATGCGTGAATGCCGATCCAGTCGGCGATTTTTTCAAGAAAGTTGGGCAGTCCGTTTCGAAAACTTTCCAGCCGCGACCTACCCCCAATCCAGCGGAGAAGAAATCGAAGCGTGTGCCGCGACATGCGGGTTCTCGAAACATCAATCCTGCCGAGGCGTCGCCGACTCCACTTGAACAGGTAACAAATGCTGTCCAGGAAGAAAAGAAGACTCCCACTATCATGCGGGCTTCAGCTGTTCCGGTCGAGAAAGCAAAAGGCGATCTGCCGTATGGAATTCCGGTGCCCGGCCACAAGGGCATGGTCACCAGTCCTTATTTGCCTGAAGGAAGTTACATTGATGTCAGCACCTTTGCGCCGGGATCCGCTGTGAGAGATCCATACACCGGAAAACTTTTCCTGGTGCCGTGAGTTTGCATGAATTCCGCGATTGAGCTTTGAGTCGTGTAGTTCTTTGTAGCCATCGCTCTGTGAGCGACGCCGCGCTTCGCACAGCGAAGCGGCTACAGCCTGCGTTTGAAAGAAGACTCGCCGAAAAGCATTCGCACAAACCAGCGCTTGTCGCCCCGTTATTGCACGATCTTCTAGTCGCCAATCATTGGCTCGAGAAGTCAGCGCGTGATGTGGCTTTTCCGGGAACTACATCGCGTGCGCGAGGAAGCGTGACCGCCGGCAGATATTCGGCAATGAACGTGCGCTTCCACCAGCCGCGTTCATCCGGCTTTGTGAAGTGATATCGGTACCAATCTGCGCGAATAAATTTTGGTGGCCCGTCTGAGAACGGGTTGTGCGCAAACAGCCGAAGAATTCGCTTATCGCCTTCGAGAAGTCGTTCTACAAGCGCGAGAAACCAAGGGTGCAAGTCAGGAGGCGACATGGCAGCGAACCACATCTGCCAATCAAGTTTCCAATGATACGGCGAAACAATGCAAGGTGCCCGGTTCACGTTGCCTGGTTTTCCCTTGAACTCGTATTCGCGCCACTGAGCCGACCCATCACCAAGTTCGTCAATGCCTTTGATGACGATCTCGAGCCGTTCGCGCGTGACAGCGCCGAATGCGCCGTACGTATTAACGAGATGCAGCGGCTCGAAGCTGGCGTTCATCAATTGTCGACCCGAAAATAGATTGCGCGCCGGTCGCCAACTGAGCCAAAGCACAATCGTTGTAACGAAGCTAACAACAATAGCGTGCGGCAGAGTCAGATGGGCGGGCACGGAGTGGGGGACCGAGAAGAAGCGCGAAAAGAAGCGGTCATCGAAACACGGAAGGCAAAGTACGATCGTGATGTAATTAAGCCATGAAAGATTGCCACTGAGGATCAACGTAATTTGAAACACGATCGTAATCGCACCGGCCCAGTAACAAAGCGGAGCAGGGGCGAAGTAGAACCACGGCACGACGAGCTCCGTGAAATGATTGAACAACACGCCGGCTTTGTGGAACCAGCGCGGCGCGTGATGCAAATACCAACTTAGCGGATTCGGCAGCGGCTGCGTTTCGTAATGATAGAAGAGACAGCTGAGATCGCGCCAGCATGGGTCGGCCCGCACTTTGATCATGCCGGCACCGAACATCGTGCGGAAAAGCACCCATACGATCAGCCACATCACAATCACCGGCGCCCGGGTATCTGACGATCCGAGAAAAATCGCAAGGAACCCGGCCTCGCACAGCATGGTTTCCCAACCGAAGCCATAAAACGTCTGGCCTGCATTCACGAGGGAGATGTAAATCATCCAGAGCAAGGCCCACGTCAGCATGGATACTGCCAGTCCGAAGGATTCCGAAAATCCGGTGAGCGCGAAACACGACAAGCCAATGCCACACCAGATCGTTGCGGTGATGAATTGGTCCGAACAATTGAGGTAAAACAAACTCGGTACACGGCGAAACGGTACCTGGCGCAGGAAAACGCGCACCGGCTGCAGCCCGTGTGAACCCAGCAGCGGAATGAATTGATTAGCCGCGATTACGAAGGCAATCAGGTAAATGCCTCCGAGCGCGTGCTGAAACCAAAACCTCGTTAGCCAAAAATCGGTCGCGAAGTGCATTCACGAACCCCGCCGGTATTTTAATTCATCTTTCCGGCAGCGCACGTGCCGCCGAAACAAATTTGCGCGGCTTGGATATCCAGTAGTCGTCGGCGTAAAAAGTATCGCAGTCCTTTCGTGTTTCGGAAATAATGAGAGGCGTTAAGGGACTAAAGCTCGCCGGCTGTCAGGTAATCTTGTTCCCTGGACTAATGGAAACGCGATGCGCAATAAGCAGCAAAAAGCAGATCTGAGTGTTCAGGCGATTGCGGGAACGCACGTAGTGCTACTCGGGATGGATTTGCCCGAGCAGAAATGCCCGGGGTTGCTCGGGTTCGCCGTGCGACGAGAAGATCACACCGAAGGAGAGAAGTACTGGCTCTCTGGATATAAGACTTTCGCCAGCATAGAGCCCGCTCCACCTCCAGGAATTCTTTATTCAACGCGCCAACATCCAATCCAGGGTTTCACCTGGTCGGATTTTTCTGCGAAACCGGAGCACGATTACACATACGAAGTGATTGCTCTCAGAGGCGCACCCGCGAATCTAATCGAGTCAGACAAAGTAAAAGTCGACATCACCACCGAGAGCGAACACGGCAGAACGCATCATGTGCATTTTAATCGCGGCGCCGCTGCGTCGCAGGAGTACACCCGCAGGTTCGGGGATAAACGTCCCGAAGATGTTGGTCCGGCGGCGTTCACCTGGCTTTCGCGTGGCGCAGCCGAATCGATCGCAACCTTCATTGAACGGGCAACTGGTCCCGGTTGGGGACTGCGTGTTGGCGCTTATGAATTTACCGATGACAAAGTGCTGACGGCGCTGGGCGCTGCCCGGGACCGCGGCGCGGATGTGCAGGTCCTCTACCATGCGAAAAACGACGATCAAAAGATCGCCAACGAAGCAGCCATTCAGAAATTTGGTCTGAGCAACATCTGTTATCCACGCAACGCCCAGGGCCTGACGCTTTCGCATAACAAGGTAATTGTCCTAACCAAATCAGGTGCCGCTCAAGCGTTGCTCACAGGCTCGACGAATTTCAGCGTCGGCGGAATCTATGGGCACAGCAATGTCGTTCATATTTGTGAGAAGAATGACGTTGGCACTGGATATTTATGGCTATGGAATGAGCTGAAGAAGAACGCGGCGAAGTCAGCCGATGTCGCGGTATTGGCCGGCAAAACTCCCCTTCCGGAAGATCCGCTGGCGAAACAAGTCACTTCAATTTTTAGCCCGCGCGACAACCTGAAAGCGCTCGATTGGTATGCTGAACAGGCCACGGGAGCTCATGACGCGCTGTTCATGACGTTCGCGTTCGGGATGAACGAGCGGTTCCAGGATGCTTACCGTAATGGAACCGCCAGCTTGCGATACGCGTTGATGGAAGCGATGAGCGGACCGACAAGAACCAAGGAACAGAAGGCGGCCAACGAAGCGGCAATCATCGAGCTAAGGAAAATGAAACCCAACAAATTTGCTATTGGATCGCGGTTGGGCAAAGGCGCGTTCAACCACTGGCTGGTCGAGCAGCTTTCAGGATTGAACGTGAACGTGCGATATCTGCATACCAAATACATGCTCGTCGATCCGTTAGGACCCAATCCGCTGGTAGTTTCCGGTTCTGCAAACTTCAGTGAGGCTTCAACCACGAATAACGATGAGAACATGCTGATCATTCGTGGCAATCCGCGGGTCGCCGATATCTATCTGGGCGAATTCATGCGCCTGTACCGCCATTTCGCATTTCGCGACTGGCTTACACAACACCCCGAGGCCGACGAAGTAGAAGTCGGGCACCTGAATGAGAGCGATCAATGGTGCAAGCGTTACTTCGGCGACAGTTTCGAATCCCGGCAACGCAGTTATTTCGCCACGTAGTTGGCCCGAAGCAATCCTTTGCAGATGGAGGAGCTGTAGCCGCGCTCTGTGTTGCTGCGTTCCAATATCTGGGGAGCGCATGCGCCTCGCGTGCTGGTGAACGCGCCTTCGCGTTCACGAACTTTTATCACGCCAGAAAAGTCTCGGAATCGACTTCGAAGAAATGAACGCAAGCCTTCGCATTATTGTTTGCGACGCTTTCTTGCAGCCAGCGCACTGTCGGATGCGAAATTCCCGCCATAATTATTTCGGAACGTACACTGCGTACCCACGTGGAGCGGCCCAAAGATCGACCCAGCCCGAGTCGTTAGTCCATTTGTCCTGCGGGCGCGCGAGATCATCGCGTCCGCGCCACGCTAAGGGAACCAACTGCGTATTGTTCCATTTTGTTTGAACCCATGTCGCATTCCAACTACCACGGTTGTTAAGGACAAGGACAAGTCCGGTTTGATCGCCATCGCCCTGCCGTTGCATGATGTAGAGATCGTCATCGGCGAATAAAACCTGGGTTGAACCACCGGCACTTTGTTCGTGAACTTTGATGAGAGCGTCAATACCGCTTTGATTCCCCGGCTGTGCGAGATCCCAATTGAAATAGTCCTGCCAAAAGACGCACGGATACCCTTCGTGGGTGAGGATGAACGCGTACGCCAGCAGCTTGTCGTTGATAATGGGGCTGTCGCGCACCACATCGTGATTCTCCACGAACGTCACCGCCTCGCTGGGACGGTTCCACATCAAAACATCGCGCGTGGCGAGATCGCGGAGACTGAAACCGTAGGTGTCGCAGAAGCTTTGCAGACGCCAGCGCAGCGGAAAATCAAATGCCCCGACCGGATTGTCCGACCACGCGTTCGCTTCATCGAGCCAGTCGTCGATGGTGCGTTCGCTGTCCCAGCATTCGCCGACCGCGTATGGCTTGAAGCTGGTTCCGCCGCGCAGTGCGCGCAGTTCTTGAATGGATCGAACCATCCAGCCGCCGTAACCCTTCACCATGTCGTAGCGAAATCCGTCGAAGCCGATTTCTTCCAGCAGCCAGCGCGCGTAGTCGATGAGCTCGGTGTAAACAAACGGTGTGCGATGACAGAGATCGGGCATGTCGCCAAAGGTCCCGCCGTCCCACGTTTCGTATTGGCTCGGGTGAAAACATTTCCAATCCCGCGGGAACTTGCCGCTTTTCGGCGTGAACTTTGTCCAGCGGGATTGGCCATCGATCGGATTTGGTTCCTGCGCGTCTCCGCCGCTGTTGTGATTGAAAACGAGATCGGCGTACACCTGCAGTCCAAGCGCATGCGCAGCCTCGATCAACTCAACCAGCTGCCGCTTGGAACCGAACCACGTCGGCGCACCGCCTTTCTGATCGAACTCACCAAGATCGTAGTAATCGTAAGGATCGTAGCCCATCGATTGCCAACTGGCTGCCTTGTTTACAGGTGGAAGCCACAGGGCGGTGAACCCGGCTTGCGCGATGGCCGGCAGTTTTGATTTGATAAAGGGCCACCATTCGTGTTCGCGAGCTTCCATTCGCGGACAATCCCAATAAAAGGCTTGCAACATCACACCCATAATTCACCCTCCGTTTCGACGTCTGAGAGCGTCGCCAAACTACATTCCAAAGTGGGACTAACAAGAGACAGTCTGGTCACGCAAATGTTACGAACGAATGTAATGCCGTATATTTTTGGAGGATTTCTGATCATTGTCGTGACCAGTTGTCAGAAGAAGAGTGGCGAGGCGGTGGTGCTGACAAAGGAGCACATCGCGGCCGCCGCGTCGCCTGCAGAAACGCCAAACATGTCACCAGGCGACGTGTCCCCACGCGTCGGGACCCACCCTGCCGAAGCTGAATCAGCATCTGCGACAGATCCGCAGATCCGTCCAATGGCAGATGATGAGATAGACGTGGATGGATACGTAATGAAACCAGAGGTGCGCGGCACCAGCCACGATCCACGCGCGTTGAAGGACGAACAATGGATCGTCAAAGTGCGAATGCTCGATAACGGCCGCACATTCCAAGTCCCCGCTGATGAGGCAAAATGGCAGAAACTCCGCGAGAACGACCGGGTCAAAGTCAGGTATCGCACAGGCAAATATACCGGAACGGTTTGGGCGGCGGAGCTTGAGTAGAGATTGAACCCGGGACAAGCCCGCGGTTCGGAACCCGGGAACTTCAAAATTCACCACTGCTGCAGGGCGGCTACTCGCGTAAGCTCGGCGCGGGTGCGCACATTTAGTTTCTTCATTGCAGCGGACCTGTGCTTTTCAACGACCGGAACGGCGAGGCCCAACGCAGCGGCGATCTCGGAATTTGTCTGGCCCTCCACGAGGCGTTTCACTATGGCCAGTTCCTCTTCGCTTAACTCATCCATCATTGACGGCCGGTGGGGACTCGCAGGGGATCGACGCAAAATGTTCTCCTTAAAATACGTTTTCCCTGCTGCAACGGCACGGATTGCCTCCGCGACCTTGGTGGGTTCGCCAGTCTTTGACACGTAACCTTTTGCGCCCGCTGCGACCATGTCTTCCACGTACGCGGACGATTCGTAGAAGGTTAGACCGATGATTTTCACCTGAGGCTGAAGTTGCGTGAGTTCATGGGTGACCTGGATTCCATTCTTTCCGGGCATTGAGCCGTCCATGAGGACTACATCGGGGGTAGTGCGTCTGAATTCCTCAAGCGCGGTAGAGCCGCTGCCTGCTTCAGCAACAACCATCAGATCAGGCTGTGAATTGATGAAGCTTCGCAATACTTCACGCATACCCGCGTGATCGTCGACCAGTAACACGCGAATCTTGGCTTCAGTTTCATTTCTTTTCTTTTTCATGTGCTACTGGAATTGGGATGCGGACGATCAGTGTGGCACCGGATTCGGGAGCGGATTCAATGTTAAGGCTGCCGCCGACCAACCCGAGGCGTTCCTGGATTCCGAGCAATCCCAAACGGCCGCTACCATTTCCCGATTGGGATTGTGCGCGGGCGTCGAAGCCGCGCCCGTTATCTTCAATAATTGCGTGCACGTGCTCTTTGGTGCGATTAAGGACAAGGGCCACGCGCGTTGCGCCAGAATGTTTTGCAATGTTGTTAAGCGCTTCCTGGATGATTCGATAAACAATTGTTTCGATCTCGGACGACACGCCGGCAGGTTCGTATTGTCCCGCCTCGAAATCGACGTCAATGCCGCACCGCGTCGACCAGCTATCCGCCAATGCGCGAATCGCTTTGACCAGTCCGAGATCATCGAGGGCAGCGGGACGCAGTTCCACTGCGACGCGGTGAAGATCACGCGCGGTTTGAGTGGCCAATTCCTGCAGGCGTTGCACTTGACTACCCAGACCGGAGCGTGATTGCCGATCGAGCAGGGATTTGAGGCCGACATTAAGGGCAGTGAGATTCTGTCCCATCTGATCGTGCAACTCGCGAGCGATGCGCCGACGCTCCTCTTCTTGCGCGTCGAGTAACTTGCGACGCAGCGCTTCGCGTTCGGCCATCTCGCGACGAAGCTTTTTGTTAGATTGGGCCAGCTTCGCAGTGCGCGACACGACGAGAGTTTCAAGCTGCTTGGCGCGATCAGCCAATTGCTCGTGCGCCTGTCGCAGTTCATGTTCATTGCGCCGCTGCTCTTCGAGAAGATCGCGCACCTGATATTGTCGCAGGCGCGAATTGAGTGCCACCTCCAGCGAACGCACGAATGTGGTAGTGGCAATAGGCCGTTCGAGCAGAGTCACACTTCGGGCCGCTTCCGTCACTAATTCGAGCAATCGGGCCGATCGAAATTCGCCTCCGCTGGTGAGAATGATGAGCGGTATCTCAGACCATGTTGGCTGCGCGCCGAGCGCTTCGAGAAACTCGGCTGAGCTGCCCAGTTCGAGAGCTTCCTCCGTAATTACGAAGGCACCTGCGCCGAACTTTAATTGTGCGCTGCATTCTTTTAGTGAATCACAAATTTGCGTTTCAAATCCGTGCCGGGACAGCAACTCACTCATCACTTGTGCGTCCTGCCCCAGCGGCGCAATGATGAATACACGCTCTTCTGAACTATTCTTCTCCATCAGTAGCCGGCATGATTTGCTCTGCGGCGCCGCGAAACACAGGCATCCCGCTTAGAACGCCTTGAAATTCCCTTAGAGGCTGACCGACACGTACGCCTTTGCCAGGCTCCAGCTTAAATTCCCGGATCGTTTTCTCATGGGAGCCGCTGCGTTTTTTTACAACGGCTACAGATTGCTTCACCTCGCCTGCCGCTTCGAAGTATCGCAGGCTCACCACCGTGTCGGACAGATAGCTCAGGTCTACCGGGGCCTCCGCCGCTGCGAGCAGCCCGTGCTGTGCCAGAATGAGAATCGTGACGACTCCCTTGTGATTTAGATAAGAGACAAGTTCGTGCAACTGGTTGTTGAGGTACTTCTCGCCCGGCATGGCGTTCAGATACCCATTGAGACTGTCGATCACTACCACCTTGCAGCCGCCGTCCACCTGCTTACGGATCCGACTGACGAATTCGCCGGGCGAAAGTTCCGCCGGGTCCACTTGCTGCACATTGACAACTCCGCTTTCGATGTGCTCTTGCAGATCGAGCCCCAACGCCTTGGCACGACGAAGCAGAATCGGACGCGCTTCATCAAAAGCGTAGATCACGCCCGGTTCGCCATTTAACGCCATTCGTTTCACATACTGCAAAGCGAGCGTGGATTTGCCCGTGCCTGCGGCGCCGAGAATCAGTGTGGCCGTGCCGCGGTCCAAACCGCCACCGAATAAATCGTCCAGCTCCTTGATACCGCTGGAAACGTGTTCGAGCCGCCGGGATTTTGCGTAGTGTTCCCCTGCCACGAGACGAGGAAACACACGCAACCCGCCGGTCTCGATAATGTAATCGTGATAACCTTCGCGAAACTTAACTCCTCGCAGTTTCAGCACGCGCAGCCGGCGTCGCGAGGTGCCGTAATCCGGAGAAAACTGCTCCATCTCAATAACGCCGTGGCTCAGGCTTAGCACATGCGGATCGGTGCCGATCAAGCCTCTGTCCATTTTGTCGTCCAGCAACAGCACTGTGCTTTTGTACTGCGCGAAATGTCGTTTCAAATTCAGCAATTCGCGCCGGTACCGTAACGCCGTTTCTGCCAATAAGCGAAATTCGGAGAGTGAGTCGAACACCATGCGTGCCGGGCGCGTTTTGCCGACTTCGTCCATCAGTAATTTACTGACCTTATTCAAATCGACCTCGGACGAATGAAAAACCGTGGTCTGCGCTTCCGGACGCAGCAGTTGCTCGATGGCGGATATTTCCAGCAGCGGAATACTTTCCAGTGACCAACCATGTGAGCGCGTTACCTTCGACAGTTCTCTGCGTGTCT
>DATDFM010000199.1:0-22307 GCA_036522635.1 Candidatus Udaeobacter sp.
GGCAATCACACCGACGACGGCACTACCTTTGTTTCATTGCCCTTCTCTTACAGTCTGTATGATCAGACATACACAGGGATCAATGTGGATTCAGATGGGACTGCCCAGTTTGTGGGCCCGATCAGCCAGTTTGGTAATACCTGCCTGCCATGGACCAGCCATACCTACGTCACCTTCCCGTACTGGGATGATCTTAGAACGGATGCTGGCAGCTGGACATGCACGCCAGGCCCATGCGGCATCTTTACCTCGGTATCCGGGAGTGCACCCAACCGGATATTTAACATCGAGTGGAGAACAGTCTATTACAACGCAGGATCGGGGAGTGGCAACGCCAACTTCGAACTGAGATTGTACGAAGGGCAAAGTCGTTTCGATGTGATCTACGGTACTGTGACAAACACTAACAGCTCAGCCACCGCGGGAGTACAGAAAAATGACACCACCTTTGACCAATACTTCTGCAGCGGTTCGGGTGGTGCCGCTACTGGCGGACAAAGCTACGTCCTGCAAAGCTGCGGAACTCCGTCACCGACGCCGACGGCCAGCCCAAGTGCGACGGCGACGGCCACAGCGACAGCAACCGCTGTGCCTAGTGCGACGCCGACGGCTACAGCTACAGCCACGGCAACCGCTACAGCGACTGCGACAGCCACAACTACTGCTACCCCAACTGCTACGCCGGCGCCTACAGTGCGGCCTACTCCAACCCCGCGAGTTCGCCCAACACCGTATCCGCGCTAACCGGCCGCCGACAAGTTTGGGAACTCGCGAGCTTGCGCTCGCGAGTTCCCCGAGCGCGGTGTAACTCAGCTTGGCAGCTTAGTATAAGCCAAGGCAATCGCTCCTATTGCGACACCTCGCAGCAACCTTTCCAGGTTTCCGAAATCGCCCGGTGACAAGGTGACTTCGCGCTGTTCAAGGCTAGAACAGTCGTAAAGTCTACCGAATACCGCTATCGCACTGCCATTCAACGTTAGTCATTTTGCCCTGCGCAACGTCAGCTTCGAACGGGCCAAACCGACCAATGCCAGTTTTCTTTCCCTGCACCGATACTTTGTAGTGACCGGGCGGTAACGAGACGCGGAAACGTCCTCTATCGTCGGTCGTAAATGACGTGACTTTTCCAGTTGTGCTTTCAGCGATAAACGTGGCATTCCCCAGCGGCACCGAATCAGCGGCATCGATTCTGGTTGGCCCCGGCCTGGCTGGACCGATTGTAATGATCCCTTCAATTCCGGATTCTCCTGCGGAAGGAGTTTGCCCAAAAGAAGTACATGCAGACATGATGATCAGGGCGCCGAGCATGAGTAAGTTGCCAAATTGCACTGCGTACTATATTAGCGCCGCCTCCTGATGGTCAACGACGCGAAGTACAACCCGAATCTTAATGTCGCTCGTACTTGACGAAGGAACCGTCGCGTCGAGATTCTCCGCTTCTCTCGCACATGAAACGCTACCTGCCGTTTGTAATTGTGGTTGGTGTCGCAATGGTCACTTTGGGAAGCGGCACCATGCTCTATCGCGCAAAGCGTCCCCAGGTTAAGAACATTCCCGAGAACCAGACTGTGGCTGTAAAAGGCGATGCTGCTGCGCACGTTCGAGGCAATCCTGATGCTCCAGTTACGCTGGAAGAGTTTGGCGATTTCCAATGCCCGCCGTGCGGACAATTTGCCGGTTTCGTTGAGGAATTGTTAAAAGAATACGATTCGCGGTTGCGGATCGTTTTCCGAAATTTCCCGCTGCCCGGCCACGAACACGCCCGCGAGGCTGCATTGGCCGCGGAAGCTGCCGGTTTCCAGGGAAAATTTTGGGAGATGTACGACACGCTTTACAGAGAGCAATCAAACTGGAGTAAGGCGCCAAACACGCGAGAATTGTTCGAATCTTATGCGGGCGCGCTGGGCCTTAATGTCGACCAGTTTAAAAAAGACATGGACGGTGAGAAAGCGAAAGAACGCGTCGATTCCGACCATGCGCTTGGCGATTCTTTGGGAGTAAAGGTCACTCCGACCCTTTTCATCAACAAGCACCCCGTGGAACCAGAACAAAAGAATCCCGAAGGCGTCAGAGCCGCAATTAATGCGGCGCTAAACGGAAAATCGCAATCGTAACTATGTTCAAGCGTTGCTACCCCTGAGTGATTGTTTTTATGATCAGAGCCCTACTTCGAACCTGCGATTTGCCGCTGACACAATCGAATGCTCTACCGAGCCGAATCCAGCCGTCATTAGGATTATGACCGTACCGCGGTTTCGCACCTTTCTTTTTACGGCCATTGCGATTGTTGCCGTGGTTGGCCTGGCCGACGCAACTTATCTCACGGTACAGGCGCTGACCGGCGAAACCCTTAGCTGCGGAGGTTCGCCGGATTGTTTTCGGGTATTAGGCAGTTCGTATTCCAAGGTAGGCGGAATTCCGGTAGCCCTCGTTGGGGCGGTCGCTTATTTCACGGCGTTTACTTTAGCTACATTCTCGGCATTCGGTCACTCCTGGGCGTCCAAATTTCTTTTTCTGATCGCCGCTGCCATGTTTCTGACCACGCTTTGGTTCCTTTATGTACAAGCATTTCTCCTGCACGCGTACTGCCGCTATTGTTTGTTCTCGGCGGCAATCACATTTCTGATCGCCGGGCTGCTGATCGCCGTACCGCCCCCACAGCGCCGATCTGACGGATGAGCTGCATGCACGCATAGGCAATGAGCCCTACGCGCATCCTGGTAATCGAGGACGAAAAGAAAACCGCCGCTTTTCTTGCCAAAGGACTACGCGAAGCCGGCTTTGCTGTCGAGGTCGCGATCGATGGCGAAACTGGATTGAAACAGGCGCGTGCCGGAAAATTTGATCTTCTAATCGTCGACATCATGCTGCCGTACAAGGACGGTTGGGATGTCGTCGCGGAACTGCGAACCGATGAAGTCCGCACGCCCATTTTATTTCTTACCGCGCGCGACAGCGTTCGCGATCGTGTAAAAGGACTTGAGCTGGGGGCGGACGATTATCTGGTTAAACCATTTGCCTTTCCGGAATTACTGGCCCGGGTCCGCTCGGTATTGCGGCGCGCTCCGCAGCAGCAACCGGAACATTTGCGCATCGAGGATTTGGAGCTCGACATGGAGCGTCACAAGGCAACGCGCTCGGGCGTTCCGCTGAATCTTACGCCAAAGGAATTTCTCTTGCTTGCGCATCTGGTTCGCTCAACCGGGGCCGTGGTGTCGCGGGAAGACATTGCAGAGCACGTTTGGGACGTGGGGTTCACTACCGACACGAACGTTGTCGATGTGGTTGTTCGCCGGTTACGGGCAAAAGTAGATGATCCCTTCAAGACGAAGCTGATCCACACGATTCGTGGCGTCGGTTATGTTCTTAAAGGACGCTAGCAAATTACATTGTCGTTTTTGAATAAACCGCGGTCCATCGCGTTCCAGCTTATTCTGCTCTTCACGCTGGCAGCAGCACTTTTGCTCGCCTGCGGACTTGGCGTCGTTTATTCGATTGTCACGCACCACGCATTCGCCGAAGACAACGCAGTTCTGGCCGACAAAATTTTCGTCTTAAGCGCTGATTTGCGCGAGAACGGCCCCAACATTTTTGGCGAAGAGGTCGCCGCCCATCGTGCCGGCCAGCACACCCCTTATTGGATCAGAATTCTCGACGCACAGGAGCGCGCCATTGGGGAAACACCGGAAATGGATCGATTGATCCCAAAGCAAACGTTCCCTGCAGCACGCGAACCTTCGGAGGCCATCCGCACACGCAAGGATTATCGCAGCGCAGCGAAGCTGTTCTCGTTAGTGTCCTTCAAAGAGCCGTCCAAAGGTGAGATCTACACAGTTCAGGTGGCACAAGACCGCTCAAGTGACGAGCAAGTTGAAACCAATTTTGCGTTCTTATTTATCGCGGTACTCATTGGCGGGGTTGTCGCCTCCGCTTTAATTGCGATCATCGTTACCCGACGCGGATTGCAGCCACTCCGAAGAATGACCGGGTCGCTCGGCCGAATTGGGCCGGATCAACTAAAGGAACGTATCGGATCGGCCGCATGGCCGCGGGAGCTGCAGCCGCTCGCTATTGCTTTCGACCAAATGCTTAAACGCCTGGACGATTCGTTTACTCGGTTGTCGCAATTCTCGGCCGATCTAGCGCACGAGCTTCGGACGCCAATCGCCAATATGCTGGGCGAAGCACAGGTCGCCCTCACGCGAGATCGCAGCGCTATCGAGTATCGCGAAATCATCGAATCCACCGTTGCCGAATGCGAACGGCTTTCCCGGATTGTGGATAATTTACTCTTTGTCGCGCGGGTGGATGCCGCGCGTGAACCCATCGCACGAAAGCGCTTTGATGCGCGCGCGGCGGCAGAGAAAATCGCGGACTTCTATCAAACCGCTGCAGACGATCATCATGTGACTATCACATGCAGTGGCGACGGGCAAATTTATGCGGATCCGGATTTGTTCGAACGCGCCGTAGGAAATCTGATCGACAACGCGCTGCGATTCACAGCGAAGCATGGATCAATTAATGTGGAGGTTGCGAAGCACAACAGTGATTTTGAAGTGGCCGTGCATGATAACGGCTCTGGTATCTCTGCGGAACATTTGCCGCACGTTTTCGATCGATTTTACCGAGCGGAATCATCCCGTACCTCCGACGGCGCAGGGCTGGGCCTCGCATTAGTAAAATCGATTGTCGAACTTCACGGTGGATCAGCGACCATTGGAAGTGAACTGGGCCGTGGTACGACCGTCACCCTGAAATTCCCGGCGCAGCCATCGATGGGTCAAACGTAGGCTTGCAACCCTTTATCGTGTCCTCTCCCGCGGAATTATACTGATTTTGTGGCGTTGCGGCCCCATATCAGGGCACGATTCCGTCGCAGCGGCTCAGCTGTGATTGAAACAATCTGCGCGCGACAGTTAAACTGACGTTCCCGCTTCGGCACAATTAAAGGTCGCCGTAGCACGCGTCTCTCCGGCGCGGGACAGATGACGAAAATGTAATTGTAAATCTCTTGACATGATCTTGTTCTGTTCGGAACTCTCTTTACTCAAACGAAGGAGATTCAAAATGAAAACTCGTGCATTGGTTTTGATCGTGTTAGCGGCGGCGCTTAGCGTCGCTCCGCAACTCTTTAGTGCGCCAAGCGCGGCAGGAACCTATTCTGCCAAGCTGATTTCGCCGAGGATTGGACAGATTCTTTATCCTGGGCAAAAGATCATGATCGAGTGGAAGTCAACGCTTCCCAAAATCGACCTCACCGGATCCGAAATGGAATTGTTCCTGTCATTGGATGGCGGCAGAACATTCGATATCTACATTACGCCGATATTCGATGCGAAGACTACGTCATATCTCTGGACTGTTCCGAACACGCCTACCAATGCCGCGGTGCTGGACATTCGGTTCGGGTGCGAAGGACTCTATCCAGAAACCTGCTCCCCTCAGCCCGCATCGACTTTTGTAATCGCGAAGGCGCTACCCGCATCGCGCTGATTACACGAGTAGTAGCCTTACAAAGCCAGAATTTCGCGCCGTCTGCGGGTTTTGAATGACCGCGAAGTGACGGGAATTCCAGGCACAAAGATTACAATGTCGTAATACTCGACTAGAGCTTTTTTTGCTCGTCGTTTTTATTCGCCTGTTTAACCTTGAAATGACCTGATCGCGGCGAAAGAAGCCAGAGCCGGGGCTTCATTGTTCGCCTGGCACAGCGTCTACGCAGATCTGGGACATCGTACAAGAAGTAGCCGCAGCCCGCTCCACCAGGCTGCGGCCATCCACTTCATCCACTTTAATGAAGCCGCGATAATCAAGCGCGGCGGTCGAAAGATTACAGACCTGTAATGTTTGGCAAGAGAAAGTTTTTGGTGGTAAAAATTTCATTCGATATTCCGATTTGTCATCTCAACAGCACAGCAAACGTATTTCTGATCTCACGAAGCCTTCTTTGGAGACCGTCCGTTCGGATCGATGTTCGCCGACGGGATACTTCTCTCGTTGGTAGCAGTTAACAGCACTGAACCGACGCGCCATCATCGCCAGTTGCTCATCAAACCGATAACCCATGAAAATTGTCTTGCCATTAATTACGATTTTGTAATCATGGCGCGGTTTTATGAAAACGTTCTTCCTTTCTGGAGTCGGCAGTCGGTTAATTCTGCCGATTGGGTGCGCAGTTCTGGGGTTTTTTTTCTCAAATCACTCCTCGTTAGCGCAAGCAACAACCGAACAAGGAGTTGTGGTCACGGCCGCGGGACCCTCTGCCCCGTTCGAGGAAGTGCCCAGCGCGTACGGAGCGCCTCCCGAGTTTTCGCGCAGCCGTTTCTCTAACGTAGTGAATGCCTACGTTCTTCCACCATGGGCATTCTTCTTCGGCGAGCTTTTTGAGGGCCAGGGATTTCGCCACGGACCACCCGATTATCTGTTTACCCAGGAAATAGAAATGGGTCTGCCCTATCGTTTTAACATAGCGGCGGAATCGCAGTTCGAACGGTTCAATGGAGGAGGCGGCGCGCAGACGGTGAGTCTGGAAGCACGATGGGCTCTGGCTGACTGGAACAAGATTCCACTCAATCCAACAATCTTCGCTGAATACAAATTCGGAGTCGGCACGATTCGACATGAAGAAGTTCCACCTCCTGCGGGTGCAGGAGGGGAAGAAGAGGAGGAGGAAGAGGGAGGCCCGCCTAAAGTTCCCGATGCCTACGAAATTCGTTTGCTTCTGGCTCAGGATTTCGGCGAGCACGTCGAGTGGGCCATGAACTGGTTTTTCGAAAAGGAAAATACCGGCGATCGCGGGCGGGAATGGGGTTTCTCACAGGCGATAATGACTCCCATTCTTCTACCTAACGAGCGCCTGAAGATCGGCCTGGAAATGGAATACAAGAACGTCACTACCAAGGACACACGCGGCGATGCAGTGAACAGCTTCACCCTTGGTCCAACGGTCGCGTGGAAACCATCAGCGCACACTCGCCTCGATATTTCGCCGTTATTCGGCTGCACACACGATTCGCCCGTCGCTGATGTCTTTGTTGCCTTCTCCTGGCTGTTCGGTGGAGAAGGTGCCGAAGCAGCCGAGGCGCCTGTATCCTCCCGATTCCGTTACTTCATGGATGCGGCTTACGCGCGCAGGGGAAAGGATTCCGGAAAGGAAATGAAGCAGGTGGCATATATGCCGCCCTGCCCGGAATGGTACGGGGACCGCGAATGGAATGTGAATCTCTGGGGCACGTATACTTTCACCAATACCGAGTTCGCTCCTAATCCTTCATTGATCGACATCGTACAGAGCACGAGTGAAGGGGGGCCGGTGCTCGGCACGTACGACCGATACATCGGCGGCGATCATGCCTGGGGCGGTGGCGGTGACATCAAATATTTCTTCTGCCGCTACGCTGCTGTTGGTGTTGAAGGATTTGCACTGGATGCCAGCAAGCCTGGTTTCAATATCTTCGAGGACCAATCAGTCCCGATTCTTGTTAAACAAAGAATCAGTCACGACCGTGCTGTCGGCGGTGTTCTTGGCACATTTACATTGCGGTATCCGATTCCGTGCACGCGGTTGGCCCCTTATGCCTGGGGCGGTGTGGGCGCGATTTTCGGGGGCGGCGAAAGAGAGCAGCTTCACACGCAGGGACCGCCGGACGCCTTCCTCGTCAATGCGCAGACCGACCATTTCGGCAGCGAGACCAAGGTGCTCACGCAATTTGGAGCTGGTGTCGAAATCCGGTTCGCACGTCATATCGGTTGGACTAACGACTTGAGTTTCGGAATCATCGATGGGCCGAGAAATAATTTTGGAATGATCCGCAGCGGTTTGAATTTTGCCTTTTAGACATTCTGAGGGTTAACGCTCTCAGGGCTGAAAAACCGCGGCTGTTTCCGCGGTTGCTGAAGTGGAGATGCCGCAGCCTGGTGGAGCGGGCTGCGGCGCACTTTTTCTTTGCGGCTATCTTCGAATAGGGATACCACAATTGCCGCTGCACTCTTGACCCACTTCAGCCACATCGATAGTTTGACTGCGGAAAGGAGCTTGTTGCGGTGAAGACCGAAGTCTCGATCGAATACTGCGTCGTTTGAAACTACACGCCGAAAGCCGTCAGTTTGGCGGCCAAAATTCTCGAACTCGGCGAGCGTATCAAGTCGCTTGCCCTGATTCCGTCAAGCGGCGGCGCCTTCGAAATTCGCGCCAATGGCAAACTCCTCCATTCCAAACTCGAATCAGGTGAGTGGCCCGATTTTGACGAGATCGTTAAGGCGGTCAAAAAGGCCAAATAGCCGGCACACTTCCGTTTTTGTAATTCGTCGCTCGGCGTTCAGTCTTCAAAAGCGGCGTCGAGGCGCCGTACTCCAGAGTGCGCGTCGCGGGCGAAAAATTCACCATTGGAAATTAGGCCTTGGATATTGGGCGTTTTCATCTTCCCGGAGAGTGAAGGGTGCCTGGTGGCCCTCGCGGTCTTCAAAACCGTCGTCGCCATGTAAGTGGCGGGGTAGGTTCGATTCCTATCCTCTCCGCCATTTGATTTTCGATTTTAGCATTGCGACTTGCGATTTTGGATCGTCCCACTGCAGGCCAATCGATTTCAATCGCAAATCGCAATGCCAAAATCGAAAATGGGCGAGAGGAGGTGAACCGCATGTCGCGTGAGCAAATTCGAAAGCTAACGTCGCTTTCGACCTGCGCCGGGTGAGCCTCAAAACTGAGCCAACAGGCCCTGCGACAAGTTTTGCCGCAGCTTCCCATTTCATTAAACCGGAACGTGCTCGTCAGTTCGAAAACGTTCGACGACGCCGGCGTGTATCGATTGGACCGGCACCGCGCGCTCGTGCAGACGGTTGATTTTTTCACACCCATTGTGGACGACCCGTTTTCATATGGCCAAATCGCAGCTGCCAACTCGCTCTCCGACATCTACGCTATGGGCGGACGTCCGTTGACTGCACTGAATATCATTGGATTTCCCGAGAATCTCGTTAGGCCAAGGGTCGTCTCTTCGATTTTGCGCGGCGGTCTCGCCAAAGCAGCCGAGGTCGGCTGCGTCATTGTAGGCGGCCATACCATTCGCAATCCGGAACCCATCTACGGACTCGCCGTCACGGGGCTGGTAGACGTTCGACATGTCACCACAAACGCTACTGCGCGTCCTGGCGATGTACTCGTTCTCACAAAGCCGCTGGGCAGCGGGATTGCCACCACCGCGATCAAGCGCGGAATGGCTTCGCGCGGGTTGCAAAAAACCGTGATTGCCCTCATGTCGCAGGTCAACACAGTCGGCGCCGAGTTGGCCGAGTTGGGACTGGTGCGCGCGGCCACTGATATTACGGGCTACGGCCTGATAGGCCATCTGATCTCGTTGTGCCGTGCGAGTAATGTTTCAGCGGATATCGACCCGGGCGCTGTGCCAATCATCAGCTACGAGATTCACGAACTCGTCAATCTAGGCTGCGTTCCGCGAGGAAGCCGGGATAATCTTAATGGAGCAACGGTTCTCGTGGATTGGAGGCGAATGGATGAGACGGGCCGAATTCTTTTAACCGATGCACAAACCAGCGGCGGTTTACTGCTATGCGTCGCCGAAGCCAGTCTTGAAAAGGCACTCAAAGTCCTGCGACGCGCCAGGACGCCTGCCGCCGCAGTGATTGGACGAATCGTTTCACGACGACGTCGCCGCCCATTGATATGCATGACCGAATGAGGCGTGATAATCGCCGCCAAATTCCCCCGGTGTCGAAGATCCTTGATGCGCTCGGTCGTTTTGATTTGCCGCGGCCGTTCGTGGTCGAAGTCGTCCGTCGCAAACTATTACAAATTCGCGCGCACAGCGCGCTATCGAACCTCCAGAGCATTGTAGGCGATGTTCGTCGCTCGCTCGATCAATGTCTCGCCAGCAGACTGCAAGGAGTCGTCAACGGAACCGGAATCGTCATTCACACAAATTTCGGACGCGCCCCGCTTCCAGCCGAAGCCATGGAGGCACTGAATAAAATCGGAGCAGGGTATTCGAATCTCGAATATGATCTTAGTAACGGAGAACGCGGCGGGCGCGGCGCTTATATCGAGAGTGCGCTCGCCCTACTTTGCAGGGCCGAGTCAGCGACTGTGGTGAACAATTGCGCAGCGGCGCTGGTATTGATCGTTCATCACTTCACACGAAAAGCTGATAAGGTGCGACCGTCCTCCTTCGCCAAGGCTACAGCGGGCAAGCCGGATGTGTCAGAAGTAATCATTTCACGCGGCGAGATGGTGCAAATCGGCGGCGGATTTCGCATCGCCGAAATCCTCGAAGCGACCGGCGCGAAGCTGCGCGAAGTCGGCGCAACGAACAGGACCACACTCCAAGATTACGCGCGTGCCGTTGGACCAAAGACCGCGATGATTTTGAAAGTTCACCGCAGCAATTTTTTCATGAGCGGGTTTGTAGACTCGCCTTCATCGAATGAGATCAGCGCGCTGGCAAAGAAGAATCGGATTCCGTTTGTCGAAGATCTCGGCAGTGGCGCAATGATCGCGAGTGAATTATTGGGAATTGCGGATGGCGAGCCAACGCCTGCCGACGTCTTGAAGGCCGGTCCTGATCTTGTTTGCTTCAGCGGCGATAAGCTCTTCGGCGGTGCGCAGGCGGGAATCATCGCTGGCAAAAAACGAATCGTCATTGCCCTCAAAAGCGAACCGCTGTTTCGCGCTTTGCGCTGCGACAAGCTGTGTCTCGCCGTTCTGCAAGCGACTGTGGATCTTTACCTGGATCAAAAGACCGGCGAAATCCCGGCGCTCGCGTTTCTACAGACCTCGGAGGATGCATTGCGCGCCCGCGCCGAAGCGATTACTGCGAATTTGGCCGATTTGCCAATGAAAATCGCAATCGGCCGTGGCAAAGCAAAAACAGGTGGGGGCACATTGCCAAAGTCGAATGTGCCGTCCGTGACGATCGACTTAGTTCCCAGGGACTCCTCACTCGCGGACTTCGCCGCGAGTCTTCGCACGTCGAATCCGCCTGTGATCGGCTACGTCGCAGACAGCCGGTTCAAACTCGATCTGCGAACAATTTTTCCTCAGCAGGACCACGTTGTGATCAGCGCAATTCGCGCAGCGTGCACGAAGTGACGACGCGTCATTTCATCATCGCCACAGCTGGCCATGTTGATCATGGCAAGAGCGCGCTGGTCAAAGCGCTAACCGGCACCGATCCCGATCGTTTGCCGGAAGAAAAGAAACGGCAGATCACAATCGATCTTGGTTTCGCCGCTTTGGATATAACCGCGCCAAACGGCAACAAGATTCAGGCAGGCATCGTCGATGTTCCCGGCCACGAGGATTTCGTGCGCAACATGATTGCAGGAGTCGGGTCAATCGATCTGGCACTGTTCGTCGTCGCCGCAGATGACGGCTGGATGCCGCAAAGCGAAGAGCACTTGCAAATCCTGAATTACCTCGGTGTGCAACGCGCTGTGGTAGCGCTTACCAAGATTGACCTGGGCCGAACCGAGATTGTCACCAATCAAATTCGCGAACAACTGACCGGTACATCTTTTGCAGATTCGCCAATTGTTCCCACTTCGGTCCGGACCGGGACCGGCATTCAAAACCTGGTAAACACACTCGTTACGCAACTCGCGGGAATGGAGCCCCAACGTGACGTCCACAAACCACGTTTGTTTGTCGATCGGGTGTTCACACTCCGCGGGATCGGAACAGTTGTGACGGGAACACTCACCGGCGGATCATTGCACCGCGGACAGCAAATCGTTGTTTACCCGGCCAATCTTGAAACACGTATTCGCTCGATTCAGAGTCACGGGCAGGAGCTGGAAGTTGCGCAACCCGGAATGCGCACGGCCATAAATTTACCGGATGTAAACGTCGATCAGATTAACCGCGGCGATGTAGTTACGGTTTCGAGTCACGGCGTGCCAACTTCGACCGCGATTGTTCGTCTGGAAAAGTCATCGCGCCTTAAAGGCAATAAGCCTGTTGCACATCCGCTGAAAAATGGATCGTCAATATATGTCCATCATGGTGCTGCGCGTGTCGCCGCGAAAATACGCTTCCGTGAAAATGGATCTCTCGAGGCAGGCATGGAAAAAGTTGCTCATTTAAAGCTTGCCGCACCAATCTTTGCGTTTATCGGCGATCGTTTTGTCATTCGCGATTCGTCGGAGCAACACACCATTGCAGGCGGAATTGTGCTCGATCCCGATGGCAACAACGAATCGTTGGTATCTGGCACCGAAATCGACAATGTCGATTCATTGGTGTGCGCGATCGTCACACGACAGGGATTCGCACGTCGAGAAAGTCTTTTGAGCAGATCACGATTCAGTATCGACGAAATTTCTGAAGCTCTGAGAAATTTGGAAGGAAATGGCGGGATTATTCTGTCCCGGCGCATCGTAGCCAATTGTGAATTCTGGCGGAAATTACGCGCGCAGGCGGCTGGCCTAATCGATGCGGCGCACCAAGAGTCTCCCGAGCGCGCCGGGATCGATCTGGCTAAGCTCTCCTCGGCGTTACGTGTTCAAGAGCCGGAGCTGCTTGAATCGCTGGTGGCGGATCTATGCAACGGCGATTTCGTCTGCAAAGGTTCGGCTATTGCGCGCGCTTCCCACCGTCCAACGCTCCCTGAACGCACACAACCGATTGAGAAACGAATTCGCGAAACGCTATCCGAAAAACCGTTTGATCCACCTTCCCGCAAAACGATCGAGTCGGATCCGCAGGCTCGGCAGGTGGTACGCTTTTTGATCGAGAACGGGGACATCATGGAACTTGTGCCCGATGTGGTGTTATTGCGTGAGAGCTTTGAACACATGAAGTCGCAGATAGCAGAGTTCATTTCGAAAAATGGGCCCGCCACCGTAAGCGAACTGCGTCAATCACTTGGGAGTTCGCGTCGTGTGACGGTGCCGTTGCTTGAGCGGCTCGATCGAGAGGGTATTACTCGACGCGTGGCGGACAAAAGGGCGCTGTGTAAAAATCCCTAAGCTGTGAAACGATCGCGGCCGGTTCTGTTCGTCGTCCCATCCCCGCAGGAAGCCTGGGAAGACGTAATCGCTCCATGGTTTGATCAGGTTTTGCCCGGCGCTTGGCAACGCAAGTTGCCTTCGCTGGTAGTAGTCCCAACACGCGGGCAGGCTGACGATATTAAGGCGCGTTTAATCGCAAAAAATTCGTCCCATTTGGGTTTGCAGTTTGTAACGCCCTCGAACCTACGTGCGCTGCTGGCGCGGGATGATGCGACTTCGCAGGCTCAACCAGAACTTTTGCGACTGCTTCTCGCAATCGCAGCCACTGAAGTCGAAAATCAGCCTAACGAATCTGCAGCGCTTGCTGCCAAGGCTGTTGCCCGCGCGCCCGCACTACTGCTCCGCGCATTGGATCGGCTCGAAACTGCCGGTTGGAAATTCGAAGAACTCGGGTTGCCGTCGTTTGCGCCAGTGGTTCGGCGTTTTAACGCACTATTGAAAAAATGCGAGTTCGTACTTCGCGGCGCGAGCGATCGAAGTCGATTACAACAGCACACAGATGGCAGGCCACGATTTTCCCATGTCCTTGTCAGCGGATTCGACGGAGCCCATTGGGCAGAATGGTTTGTCCTGCGCACGGTGGTGAACCTGGCAGAAACTGCCACGATCGTGCTTGAAGAACCCCGCGGAAGCTTTTCCGATATCGATCTTTGCTGGATCGGCTCCTGGGAGGAAGTCTGTGGCGAAGCCAAACGCGCATCGTGATCAACAGCAAGCATTGCCCTTGGCGATTCGCTTTTCAGCGAGATGGAAATGCGCGGAGGCGCGAAAACGGCAAAGAGTTTCGATTTTCTGATCGGCACAAACTTTTCGGAACAAGCAGAAGCGATCACCCGACAATGCATTCGTTATTTGGCCGATGAGAAATGCACACGGCTTGGCGTGATTTTTCCTGGCACCGGGGCGTTGGCGCGGCTGGTGGCGAGCTCACTGGAACGGCTTGAGATCCCGCATAACGACGGACTTGGCCATGTTGTGCCTGGCATTTTCGAGTCGGCGGACTGGCAGACCTGGATTGAATTGCAACGGGCTCCACGACTTAACTCCTTTCTCCGGTTTCTAAATGCGTTACCCGATTCGACCATCGTATTTCCCAAAGTCAGCAGGCAAGTCGCCGAAAAGACTCTGATCGAAAGTTACAAGGACGTATTGCTGGACGACCTCGAACTGCTGCGCGAATTCTGTGCAGCCTCTGCGGACGACAAATGTCATGCGGTGGCTGAAGCTCTGCGTGGATTGCCTTTGCTTTCTGCGCACGCCACTTTCGCGCAGTTTCTCGAAGAAACGCACAATGCGCTCGCGTATCTTGGGTGGAAACGACACGCGCTCGAGCTCGCCAACAGCGTCGGAGATTGGTCGCAGCGTCTCGATGTGAAGTTTTCGCGCGCGCTTTTTTTGCGCTGGTTGGAGGAAACTGCCGCGACGTCAGATGCCGCGCGCTCAGCCGCCGGAGATCATCCATATGCCCGCGTGCAATTGCTCACAGTGGCACGCGCGCAAAATCAGGAATGGTCGCACCTGATTCTAGCCGGATGGAACGAAGGCGCATGGCCGCCCCCGGCAGGTGCAGAGTTCGCACGCGCCGAAGAAATTCAGGCTTTCAATCAGAGTGTGCAACAGCTCAATCGGCGCGCTGCGCGTCAGGGAAGCCAGGGCGAAGGGCACACCAGTGTGAGCGAAAATCATTCGCTTTATCTCGGACCCAGCGAGCAGCGCGCCATTGCGTTGCGTCAATTCGATGCGCTCCTCGAATCGGCCAGCGAAGGCGTGACTCTTACCGCCAGTCTGGTGCAGGAAGATGCGCCAGAACGCTTCTGGAATCCCAGCGAATCTTTCACTGAGCTTTATCTCAAAACGCGGCGTGGGCCGCTTACGCAAACTAGGTTGAAAAATCTTCAGCATACCACTGCGCTTTTGCCGAAACCGACCAGTGGGCCGAAGGACGTGCGGCAAACTCTGATCGCTTTCAACGCGCGTCGCGACTCCTCGGAACCTGCCGGCGAATATGATTTCGCGTTGCGACCGAACGGGGCTTATCGACCAGTCCCGACGTTGAGTGTGAGCGATATCGAACGAATGGTTTCGTCGCCCGCGATCATCTGGATGAAACGCTACCTCGGCGTGGAAGCACCGGAGGACGCAGGAAATCCATGGACGGCGACAACCGGTAAATGGGTACATCACTGGCTGGCGAATATGATCGGCGCGCGAGACGAAAAGATTTTCTTTCCGTTTCCGAGCCCGACCAAGATTGACGAGCATATTTGCGTTAAGGCGGATAACCGTTGTGCAGAAGTTCGGCGCCTTTGCCGATTGGTAGGCAAAGTTGTCCCTGATTGGTGGACCTCAGGCTGGCTGAACGCTCGTTATCTCGCGCGGCACCTCGGCGCCAAAATAGGAGCGGTAAAAGGGTGGAATTGGATGGCGACAGAGTTGGCTGTCGGCCGTGAAGGTTTAGTGAAAATCGCCGATGGCGTGAAATTTAAACTGCATGGCCAGATCGATTTGGTGCTCGCGGAAAATGAGGGCTCCCGTTTCGCAGGAGAAAAGATCTGGGTTGTCGATTACAAGACCGGTTCGACCAAGGAACTGAAGACCTCGGACCTGCACGACAGCCTGGTCAAAGGCACAACCCTGCAGCTTGGCCTTTATGGATTAGCCACGCGCGAACTCGGCGCCGCCGCAGTGAGCATGAGCATTATTTCACTGGCGGTTAAAAACGTCGCGCCACAATTGGCGGTTGTCGATCTTGCGCCACACACGGACGTCTTTGCCGATCTCGCGCAAATGCAGCACACCGGGATTTTTGGGATGAAAGGTGAAATCCGTCCGGCATTCGGTTACAGCGCGCGCTATCCGCTCGCAACGCTGCCGATCGACAACGACATTTTGGAAGATAAATGGGCAGCAACGCATCCTGCGCTCGTCCTTGAGAAAGAGGAGTGGGAAACATGGTGAAGCCGCACGACGCGCATGCACGCGCTCTTTTTGCCAGCGAATTGGATCGCAATTTTTCTGTAGTCGCGTCGGCCGGTTCCGGCAAAACGACCGCGATCACCGAACGCATCTTATCGATCGCTCGTTCACCAAACGCGATCAACATCTTGCCGCGCCTGGTCGTCGTCACCTTCACCAATCGTGCGGCTGACGAAATGCAGCAGCGCACGCGGCACGCTCTGCTCCAGGAAGGTTTGCGACACGAAATTCAAACAGCATTCAATCGCGCTTTCTTCGGCACAATCCATTCGTTTTGCATGAAACTCCTGACTGACTTCGGTCATTATCTTGGTCTGCCTGCCCCGCTTGAGTTAGTCGAAGACGACGAGGATCTTTGGCAGGAGTTTGCGCAAAACCAAACTCGAATTGGCGACTCGTTAGGCAAAGACCGTGACATGCTTTTGCGTTTCGTGCAGGCGCGCGATCTCATGGAACTGGCCCGACGCGCGCGCTCCGCCGGTTTGCAGGTGCCAGAGAGGTCGCCATGTCCGCCGCTCGATTTCTCTCACATCTACGAACAGACAGACCAAAAGGGTCGCGATAACATCGCCAAATCTCAGGCGGAATTGCGGGAATGGGAAAAGCGTCATGCCGGAGATTGGGCATATCTGCGATGGCCGGTTTGTTTCACGGCGGCAAACGCCAGGTTTACTCAACTGTGGCAAGAAAAGTTTGCGCCGCTACGCCAATGGATCTGCGGCGCAGCCACGTGCGTCGCGGCAGAGGTGCAGCGTGATTATCTCAACTTTCGCCTCGATCGCGGACTCGTCACTTATGGAGATCAAATCGCGCTCGCGGAAAAATTGCTGCAACAACCGGTCGCCGCGCAAAGAATTCGGGAAGAGAACTTTCGTGTCATCCTAGACGAAGCACAGGACACCGAGCCGCTGCAATTTTCCGTACTCCTGGAAGCGACGCGCCCACCAGAAGCAAAGGGCATTTGGCTGCAAGATCGAGATTTGGGTCCGCGACCGGGGCACTTCTGCATGGTCGGCGATTTCCAGCAATCGATTTACTGGCAACGCGCGGACTTGAATTATTACCGAGCAGTTCATGAAGCGGTCATTTCCGAGAAGAACGGTGAGGGTCTGGAATTCGCCGTCACGTTTCGCCTGGACCAAAAGCAGCTCGACTTCGTAAACGAAACTTTCCGCAAAATTTTGAATGACAACGAGGGACAGGTCCCTTTCGTCGAATTGCAGCCGCGACCGAACATTCTTCCCGGCAAAGTCCTTCGCGTGCCGCTTGTCGCGAAGGATCTGTTGCCGGAAGGAAAAAAACTCAAGGACTATCAAAAGGCACGTTTCGAAGCGGACTATCTTGCCAAATGGATCAAGAATGCAGGACTGAAAAAGCTTTCGGCCGATTCGTGGCGGCAGGTGGCGATCCTTTGTCCGCGCAAAGCCTGGCTACAAACGATGGCCGCAGCGTTACGCCGCGTCGGTTTACCGGTGTCGATCCAATCTGAACGCGATGTCAAAGGCGACAGCCCGGCTTATGCGTGGCTAACCGCGTTGCTTACGATCATGACCGACCCGCTCAATTCTTACGAAATCGTCGGCGTTCTCCGCGAGGTTTTCGGCGCCTCCGATCATGATCTTGCCGTCTTTTCCGAAGGACAGAAAGCGAGATTTCGGATCGACGAGCTCGTGTCGGCGACCGGCAAAATTTCCTCGGTTTTGCATGCGCTCGCAGAAATTCGCCAGCGCATCACAGGTCTGGCGCTTTTTGATGCCGTTACTTTGATCATCGAGGAAACGCAATTGCGCGAGCGTTTGCTCCTGTTGCCCGCGACAGAGTTTGGCGATGTTGCCCGCGAACTTGATGCCTTGGTCGCACAGGCGGCGGAAGCAGAGGCGAACGGAATCATTCTGGCCGGGTTAGCCGAACAGTTACGCAATAATTTTGGATCGCTACGGGCCGTCCGCTTTTCCGCTGACGATGACGCCATCCAACTCATTACTTCGCATAAGGCCAAAGGGTCCGAATGGCAGGCAGTCATCGTACCATTCCTTGCGCGCGAACTGCGGCAGCCATCGCCGCGTTATCCAGACTTGGTAAAATCGCCCGTTAACGGCGAACTAATTATTGCGTTCCGCAACGAAGACAAATCAAAGGATCTGAAGGAGGCCATCGAGCGTGCGCAACAGCAGGAACTTGAACGCCTCCTTTATGTCGCGACCACACGGGCGCGCCATACCCTGGTAATTGTTCTCGACCAGGAAATCTTCTCCAATAGTGATGGCAAACTGCTGAAGACAGCACAACTCCGGCGGCTGATTCTCGATAAGGATTTTTATTCAGGAGAATTCGATCAACACAGCAGCACGATCGATGAAGTTCTCAAACCTTTGCCGACCGCAGGCGAAGCGTCACAGAGAAACGGCACTGAAATCCAGCCGTTAACGTCCAACGAACTCAAGCGCGCGATGAAACGCGCTTCGGAATTCGTGCGAAAAATCACCCCAAGCGCGCTCGATTCTGAAGTTCCGACACACGTAAAAACACGCTCGCGGGTCGATACTTTGCCCATTCTTTACGGGCGCTGGTGGCACAAATTCTTCCAACGTCTGGATTGGAAAGGTGGAATCGAATCCGCACAAAAGTTGTTCGAAAATGAACTGCCGACTTCTCCCGATGCAAAATCCGCGGTAAAAGACTGGAACGCTACGCGCCAAAATTTATTCGGCGACGCGACCATCGCTGGATTTCTTGCGAGTGATCAAACGTTGTTTCACGCGGAATTTCCATTTTCGTGGCACAGGAATGATCGCAGCGTGCTTGAGGGCTTGATTGATTCCGTCATGATTGACCAAAAATCTGGCAAGTGTCTTCTGCTTGATTGGAAGACGAACGATGTTTCCCCGACCGATGTCGAAATCCTTCGCGAAACTTACCGGCCACAATTAGCCGCTTATTGGAAGGCCGTGACTGAAATTACCGGCCTCAGTGTACAAGCCGGTTTGTTTTCGACTGCGCTCGGCCATGTGCTGCTGTATTCCGGCGAAGAACTGCAAACGGAATGGCGTCGGCTTGAGCAACTGCCACCGGCGCAACTGGAAAGTGAAATCCAGCCGGAGGAGGTCCACGCCGTTTGACGCCAGAAGAAAAAAGCGGCCAGGCTATTTCGTTGCGGACGCGCTGATCAGTTCTCCCGGTCGCCGCGGATGAATTGCTCGACGCAGCGAAACGCTTCGTCGTCGGTCATTTGCACCGGAGGATGCTTGGAAAAATAGGCGGAAGGGGAATGCAATACACCGCCAATACCGCGGTCGAGCGCAATCTTGCAGCAGCGGATCGCGTCGATCGCTACACCGGCCGAGTTGGGGGAATCTTCGACTGAAAGTTTCAGATCAATTTCCATCGGCACATCACCAAACATGCGGCCTTCCACGCGAATAAAGGCAATCTTGTTGTCGAGTTGCCATGGAACATAATCGCTCGGGCCGATATGGATATTTTCGTCCACGAGACGATCACCCATCACCGATTGCACTGCTTCTGTCTTCGAAGTTTTCTTCGACGCCAGTCTGGTGCGATTCAGCATGTTGAGGAAGTCGGTGTTACCGCCGGTGTTCAGCTGGTAAGTGCGCACAACTTTCACGCCGCGTTTACGAAAAAGATCGACTAATGCCCGATGCACGATGGTGGCGCCAACCTGGGCCTTAATATCGTCACCAATGAGCGGCAAATTCTTGTCGGCGAACCGCTTTGCCCAAGCCGGGTCACTGGCAATGAAGACGGGGATGTTGTTGACAAACCCGAGGCCAGCTTCCAGCGCGCAACTGGCATAGAATCGAGTGGCTTGCTCGGACCCAACCGGAAGGTAATTGACCATCAGTTCGGCCGATGAATTTTTCAGCTCGGCGATGATCTCTTCGCGGGTGGTTTCCTTCTCCAGCGGCAGGAATGTGCGCAGCGGATCCTGATCCTGCATGTGCGGAGGGTAGCCATCCATAACGCAGCCCATCTTCACAATGGCGCCCGTCAGTTTGATGTTTTCGCAGAAAACCTTGGTGCAATTAGGTGGCGCAAAAATAGCCCGGCTCACGTCCAGGCCTACCTTGCGTCGATCGATGTCAAACGCTGCCACCACCTCAATATCGGCAGGTCGGTACCCGCCAATCTGACGATGCATCAAGCCGATGCTGGTGCCATTGAGCGAGGAGCCATCGTAAAAGTTGATTCCCTGCACGAGCGAGCTGGCGCAGTTTCCAACGCCGACAATTGCGATTCTAATTTTTCTCATTTCTAAAAACTAAAACCTACCTGACTTAAATGATTCGGAGCAAGCGATAAATTAGGCTGGTTCGCCGCCGCGCCCCGCCTAGTTATGGCTCCCGAAACCGGGCCGCGAAGCCTGAATCTGTCTGAAGTCGCACTCGCTTGCAAGGCCTGATATAAGGGCAAGAGTCAGGGGCGTTCCTGAACTGGGACGGCCTCCGCCAGGAGATAAACCACATGCGTTCCACATCCGCAGCCATCTTTTTGATGATCGCTGCCGTTTTGACCATTTCCACGCAAGTCGAGGCGATTCCTGCTTACACGGTGGAAGAAGCCGTTGCCCTGGCTCAGCAACGCAACCCTGACATCCTTATCGCACAGAAGAAAGTGACGGCAGCTCGCGGTGGTTTCATCGAAGCCCGTTCGGGATACCTGCCGTCGCTGAGCTCCAGCGGGTTGTACGATAAGAGACAAACCCAGAGCGAGACGAACCTGCGCCAACAAGATTACAACGCGATAGTAAAGGTCGAACAGAACATTTACACCGGCGGAGCCGTCGGCAGTCAGGTGGCAATCGCACAACTGAATATCGCCAAGGCAACTTACGATCTTCAGGAGACGATCAGCCGGGTCACCATGGAGGTGCGAATCGCGTTCAACGAACTGCTGCTGAACCGGGCCAAAATCCGCGTACACGAGGATTCGGTGCGGGTCTTTGAACAGGAGCTCAAAGGCGAACAGGAAAATTTCAACGCAGGCATTGTTGGCAAATTAAACGTGCAGCGGGCCGAGATAGCACTCGCCAACGAGCGGCCGGAATTCTTTACCGCACAAACGGATTTGAAAAACTCATATCTTCGAATGGCGGAACTTTTTGGCACCGATATTCCGCCGGGTGCACAGACGCCTCCGTTCGAAATTTCGGGCCAATTGCAGTATAGACCCAACCATCCGGATCTTAACGAATGCCTGGCGCGGGCTGACAGCAATCGTGGGCTCATTAAATCCCGGGAGAAAGACATCGAGATCGAAGATCGCCAGTACGTTTTGGATCGGAGCGCAACTCGTCCACAGGTGCGCGCCTTCTCGGGGTATGAAATTTATAGCGAGCGAGATCCGGACGTTGGTCCGGAATTTAACTACGGCGGTGTCGTTGGCATAAACGCCACATGGAACATTTTTGATGGGCACGCGACCAAAGGACGGATGCAGGCAACGCGCGCCCGGCGTGACGCGGCAGTGCAAGCTTTGGCGGCCGCGCGGCGCAGCGTGGCCTCGGAAGTACGCAGCGCATTTTTCGATCTCCAACAAGCCGATCGCGTGCTGGAAAGCGAAACGAAAAACGTGCAAACGGCAGACGAAGCGCTCGACATGGCCAGAGGGAATTTTGCTGCGGGATTGGGAACACAACTTGATGTGCTGCAAGCAGCCGTCGACGTCACACGCACACGCACCACCAGGTTGAGCGCGATCTACCTGCACAATGTAGCTTTAGCTCGCCTTGGTCATGCCTGTGCCAGCTCCGCCGAAGCGCTCAATTTCGGATCAGACTTCAAGGACGTGAAAAGCGAAAATCGCAATGCCGCGCGTGCTGCCGATATAGCAAAGCCGCCACAAAAAATGGGTCAGCGATGAAAGCAGGATTTATCAGCGACCAATCTTTAGCCGTCGTCCTGCCTGCCCGGCGAAGCCTTGACGTAGGCGGGTGGTCGACGCGACACAAAAGTTTTAAACACAAGGCTTCCGCGCTTCCCACACGGCAGCGCCTACAGGCAGCAGCAAGTATACGCATTTTCGTTCTGATTCTGATTGCGTCATTTGCTCACCCGAGCGGCGCGATCACCCTACGGGAGGTCCTTAGCACTACACTTGAAAAAAATCCCGATATACTCGAAGCCAAGGCTGGTCTCGAGCAAGCCGCCGGGCAGCGCTTGGTCTTTCGCTCTATTGTGTGGCCGGACTTCGAAGTAGGTGTCCCCGCTGGTGTTCAGTATGGCCATCGGGCCGGCGAGAACGGAGTAAAAGGATTCGCCGTCGGTCGCGCCAATTTGCAACAGACG